>JAYUFF010000847.1:0-4044 GCA_043738825.1 Schlesneria sp. | reverse complement strand
TCCGGCGGACGATTGGGGATCGCCTCGAAGCGGAATTCTTCGGCATCGCGATTCACTCGCCCGGCATCGTCAGTCAGCACGAGCTTCAGCTTGTGACGCTTCGTCGGCACAAAGTCGGTGCGGTAGACGAGCGGGTTCGCCGGATCAGCGGTGAGTGCGACCGACGTGCCGTTGTTCTCGACGAGCTTCACCGACACGAGCGGCTTGTTGACGCGACAGGCCACGCCAATGGTGGTCCCTTCCACAACGGTCGCCTCGAAGGCGTCTTCGAGCTTTTTTGTTTCGAGGCCGGTGTAACTCGGGAACCTCAATTCCAGATCAGACCGCACCAGCGACGGCAGATCGAAAACGGTGACCTTGTATTCGCGCGTCTGCTTGCCATCGAAGTCGATGAGATACCGCAGGTCTTGCTTCACCGACGGCAACCGCCCGCCGAAGATCGGGTCATCAAGGCTTTTGGTGAGCGGCAGATGCTGCTCTGGCGGTCGGGCCTCAGAAGAATGGGACTGATGGGACGAATGAGACTTATGATTTGCGTTCGCTGGGGTCACATGATTCCCCTGACTCACATCATTTCCATCCTTTTGTTCGACAACAGCAACTGCACCCGCCATTCGCCAAACCAAGTTCACTCCCGCAGGCAGTTTGTCCGAGAACCGTGCCAGCACGAGCAGGCTGCTGCCGCGTTCGAGGTCCACGTCACCGGGTTCGATGATTGGCAAGTCGCTCACTTTTTGAGCCGACTGAAACGGCGGACGAACGGCCACGACCGAGGCGCGTTGCGCGGCGGTCGGCAGCAGGCTGAGACAGACCGCGACGAACGCCAGCAGCGCGGCGGTCTGGCCGAGGAACGCGTTCCTCATCCGTTTGGCGGAGACCGCGTCGGTCCAGTCATTGATGTGCGAATGATGGACGGCTTCGGCAATGACCTGACGTTGCAGGACGTTCCAGCGCCCAGACTGCACGTCGGGACTTTGCTCCAGCGCCGCGAGCAGTCGCGAGTTGAGTTCGGGAAAGGTTCGCTCGACGTGCCGCGCGATGTCGGCCCTGGCGAGCGACAGCGACTTGGACCGGACCCACAAGATCGTGGCCGTCAGCCACGCCGCGCCAATGATTCCGCCGAGTGCGAAGCCGAACGGCCGACCCAGTCCCCACCAGACCAATGCCAGCGCGGCGAAGCCGATCCAGCACCACGCCAAACGCCGCCACAACCACAGGCGTCCCAGACGCTGACCGACGAGCGACATTTGGTCGCGAAGCTGCTGTTCCAGCATGACGGCTCTTCCGCAGAGGGACATTGCTTCGCGCGGCGGTCACGGGAATCGCGACTCGCTAACAGCCTGTTGAAAAACCGTGGGATGGACGCCTCGTCCGTCCGATTTCAATTGGTTTTCGCTCGGACGAGGCGTCCAAGCGACGGTTTTTCAACAGGCTGCCAAGCAAGTCGGCGTTACGAGTCATTCGTCACGAGCCGGCGAAGAGATCAGTTCGGCACGCGGCAAGAATACCCAAGCCCCGGACGGGCGTCACGCCCGAGTTGCCCGATGCCCGAACCTGAAATGAACTCACACGCCCAACATCGGGCATTCGTCAGTTCAGAATTCGCCGAGCATCTCACCATCGGCCCGATGCGCCAGGTTGCGGAGGATTTGCGAATCGATGCTCTGACCGAGGAATCTCACGCTGCCATCGCCGAGCACGGCCTGGAAACCACTGGCGTGGGAACTGCTGAAGCCACCGACAAACTCGGAGCCGTCCGTGGGGGCGTTCGGTTCTTCCCGCGTGGCAACATTGCCGCCGTACATTCCTCCGCCGGGACCATACGTCGGAAAGGAATGAGTCTTGTAACCAAAGGTCGTGGTGGCTTCCGGTGTCGTCGTCCGAATGACCATGTTGCGCAGCGTTGCGCGTGTCCCCGACATCCAGCCCAAATCCGTGCCCCGCTGCGACGAGACCTCCGCGACAAACATCGTCGATGAACAGCCATCGGTGATCTGGTCGTACTTGATCGAACTATTGAGGAACAGCACGCCATTCTGATTCACGTCGATCGGCGTTTCGTAGTCGTTGTGGATGCCGCAGTAGTTGTTGGCCCCCGCGCCGGTGGTGCCCAGCGCCTGTCCGGGGTCCGACGGACAACGCAGCGCGGGAAGAACCCGGGCGCGAGCGGGCAGATTCTCCGGTGAGTAGACGCTCTGGGTGAAGTCGATGTGGCGGGAGACGTTTCCCTGCTCGAGGTACGGCAGAATCTGAACGATCCAACTCATGTGATAGTCGGCCGCAGTCTGCTGGCTCGGATTGACCTGCTGGGGAACCTGGGCCAGACCGCCAACTCCGAACTGGGGAACGGAGGACGCAGGCTCTTTGCTGACGATCGGCCCGGTCGCGTTGCATGTGCCCGGCGGCAGAACGCCGTGGGCATTCAGGTAGTTGTTCAGCGCGAGGCCGATTTGAAAAAGATTGTTCTTGCACTGCGTGCGTCGCGCGGCCTCGCGGGCCTGCTGCACGGCGGGCAACAGCAACGCGATCAGCAGCGCGATGATCGCGATCACGACCAGCAGTTCAATCAGCGTGAAGCCGCTCGAACGGCGAGGTCGAACTTCAGTCATGTGTCCATTTGGAATGCGGGGATTCATCGCCGCTTTCCTTTCTAAATTTGCCCCACAATTTTGAAAACCGGGCAACCACGGGAGGCGTCAGAACGAGGAAATGAAGTGAGAAAGGACTGCGACAATCAATGGCCGCAGTCCAAATGAAATGTCAGCAGCATCGCAGAGTCTGACCGATCAAAAATCGCTCAGCATCTCGCCATCGGCGCGGTGCGTCAGGTTGCGAAACATTTTGGGATCGATGTTCTCACTGATGAACCTCACCGAGCCGTCGCCCATGACGTTGTGCCAGCCGCCGGTGTGGTGACTGCTCGGGCCGCCGACGGAATCCCCGCTCGCGTTCAACGCGTTCAGTTGCTGTTGCGTGGACGAGACGAGACCAAACGGCCGCAGAACGATGTGCGAGGCATATTTCGCCTCGACCGGTTCGGACGGCTTGGCGGCTTCGTTGTCCTCCGGCGTGGCAGCCGGCGGTGTGGCCTGCGTCTTGGCGGCGGCGGTCTCCATCTCGGCGCGGTTGGTCCACTTGACGCCGTTGCGCAGCGTCGCGCGTGTCCCCGACATCCAGCCGAGATCGGCCCCCGTGTCGGCGCGGGCCTCCATCACGTAGATCGTGTTCGAGCTGCCGTCGGTTACCTGTTCGTAGTGAATGGCACTGTTCAGGAACAACACGCCGTTCTGATTGATGTCGATCGGCGTTTCAAAATCGTTGTGGACGCCGCAGTAGTTGGTCAGTCCGACCGGCTTGCCGTAGGTGTTCGGGTCGGACGGGCAGATCAGCGATGACATCTGACGGACTCGCACCAGACTGTTCACCGGCGAGTAAACACCCTGAGTGAAGTCGATGTGGTTGTAAACATTTTGCTGTTCGAGATACGGCAGGATCTGAACGATCCAGTTCAGGTGGTACTGCGTCGCGTCCTCTTTGCTCACGATGGGTCCGGTCGCGTTCTGAGTTCCCGGCGGCAGGACTTCATGTCCCAGCATGTAGTTTTGCAGCGCGAGGCCGATCTGCATCAGGTTGTTCTTGCACTGAGTCCGCCGCGCAGCCTCGCGCGCCTGTTGGACGGCGGGCAGCAGGAGCGCGATCAGCACCGCGATGATGGCGATCACGACGAGCAGCTCAATCAACGTGAAGCCGTGTCTGCGAGGATGACGCGACGAAGGGGAAACGCAAACGATGGACATGATCTTCTCCTGTGAATGAGGTTGGTAATACAGTAAGAACAGCACAGGTGAGCCGGACGGTGTCAGCCCCCGGACTTCAACGTCACAATCCAGGGGCTGACGCCGCCCGGCTCACCTGCACAATTTGTTTTGTTGGTCCACTAGTGTTTCGTCACACCTAAGAATTGGGGTTGTTGTTGTAGCCACGTTCGCCAGAACGTGGGCGAGAGATGGACTTACCCCACGCTCTGGCGAGCGTGGCTACCCC
>JAYUFF010000846.1:0-10704 GCA_043738825.1 Schlesneria sp. | reverse complement strand
TTCTGCGGTAGCCACTCTCGCCAGAGAGTGGGTGTTTTTCCCTGTGAAACCCACGGTCTGGCGACCGTGGCTACGTCTCCATTTTGGCCGCGCGAGGTGTAAACAAGACTTCGCGCGACGGGTTGTTCGAGTTGTTCCACCGAGACCGGCATTGAGCCGAATCGTCCCTCCATCTCTTCGCAATCCGATCAAGCTCCGCAAGCGGTCAGGTCGATGGGTATGGCACGCTCAGATTGACCTCTCAACAAATATCCATGCGGAGCCGCTTCGATGAACTTTGATTCGAGTGACTCGTCCAACCAGTCGGCCCAGGTGATCCGGGCCGAACAAGCCCTGGTGACTCTCAAGCAGCGAGTCGCCTCGCAGGCGAACCAGCAGTCGCGATTGAAACGGTTCTACCGCGAATGGCAACAGAACTGGATTTGTCAGACCGAGCACCTTCGCCAGCAGATGGACGAACTGGAATCCCGACTCGCCCCGTGGATGCCCCGCGACGAATCGCCGCGATTGAGCGTGGTCTACCACACCGAAGAGGCCGCGTGACGAGCGGGCTGTTGAACGTAGGGTCAGCCAGAGGCTGAACTCGACTTTTGCCATTTCATTTGGACTGCGGCCATTGATTGCCGCTTTCATTTCTCCTGCCGCCATGATTTTTGGAAAGGCTCTGCCACCACGCAGGTCTTCCCAAACGGAGCGAGACTGAAAGAACGGAAAGCAGTGATGAATCCCCGCACTCCAAATCGGGCAAAAGTCGAGTTGACCCACCGACATCTCGCCGAAAAATCGCGTGCGCTACTTCGGGGAATCGCGTTCAACGGCACTGGCCAGTCTTTCGATCTCCTCCTGGCTGATGTCCGAGTCATGCGATTGCAGCCACTGGACATCAACGCGGGCCTGCGCCCAGCGTTGAGTCTGGTAGCACACGACCGCTCGGTAGAAGCGGTCTCGCGCCGAATCGGGTTTGAGCAGCAGCAGGGCTTCGAGATACCGCAGCATCCGCTCGGCATCCTCGGCTGAGGCCGCACTGGCGAACAGGTTCCGCAACATCCGTTCGAGGATCGCGTGCGAGGGGGATGTGGCGAGATACGACTCGCGCCACTCGTCGTCGCTGAGCGTTTCAAACGTCGCCCGCGCGTCGGAACTTGAGAGCAGCTTGCCGCGCTCAAACACATCAATCAGTTGCGAGTCGCCCATCTTCGGTTCGTGCCGGGCCAGGAAGTGTTTCGGCATCCCCACGCCGACGACGTTCAGCCCCATGCGCCGGGCCACCTCCATGTACAGGACCGACAACGAAATCGGCAGGCCCTCGCGGTCGTCGAGCACTTCGTTCAAGTAGCTGTTCGAGCGGTTGTCGTAGTCGGTTCGGCTGCCGTGAAAACCCTGCTCTTCAAACAGGTAGCGGTTCAGTGCGGCGAGGCGTTCCTGATCGGTGGCCTCTTTCGGCAGATCGACCTGCGCCCGGCGAGCGTGACGTTCGACTTCCTGCACGTAGGAGTCGATGTCCAGTTCGGGATTGTCCAGCTTGGAGATCAGCAGGCCCGCACGCAGCAGGTCCACTTTGTCGTCCTCTTTCACGGACAGCAGCTTCTCGAACTCGGCCAGCGTCTGCTTGAGTTGCAGTCCGGCGGCAAGTTGCCTCACGCGAATCGCCTGCTGCTCCAGCTTGGCGGCTTGCTGTTCGAGGAGCGTGACGGACGCCGCTTCATCAGCCAGCAAATGGTCCGTCGCACTGACCGGAGTTGTCGTGGAAGAGAGTTCGCCGACAAGCTTGGTCACACGCTCCGACAGTTCGGCAGAAGGCTTGGTCGAGGCGATCGTCTCTGCAACACGGAAGCCTTTGAATTCCGCTTCGGTGTGCCGGAACTTGCACAAGCCGATGCGGCCCGACTTGTACTCGGTGTCGATCGACTCGATGACCAACTCATCGTTGAGATAGCACAGCAACCGTTCCTTCTCGACGCGCACCTTCAGTGCATTCCAGCCGATCTTGTTGAGGTGCGGCGAGCGAATCTCACGCAGTACCTTCCACGCATAGACATCCGGCCCGTCGAAGCGGCTCAACCGGACGCCGCCACTGCTGGGATAGAACCCGTAGTGCCGGTCGCCGCCGTCGGCGTGAAAGACCAGTCCGGCGGCACCGTCGTTCGGCTCGAACTTCACTTGGACCGCGACCTCATACGGAACGGCGGGTGCGGCTTGAGTCGATAAGCACAACGCACGACCTCCAAATCCGCCGCCCGCTCCACTGACGAAGAGCCGCCCCGAACGTTGCCGCCAGCGACCGCCGGGCAAGACCGTCCACTCTTCGGGATCGAGCACACCGATCGTCAGCCAGCGACTCATTGGGATCGGATTCGGCTTCTCCAAGAGCGGCTTGAGCGCGTTGATCGGGATCGCAAACCCGAGGTTCTCCGTCTTGAGTGACTTCAACGTCAGCAAGCCATGCACGCGGCCCTGCATGTCGAGCAGCGGGCCGCCGCTGTTTCCGCGTTCGATGGGGATCGCGATCTGCAACATCGCGCGACCTTCAATGTCGCGCCTCCCCGACAGCACTCCGGCAACGACGCTCCGTTCGAGGCCGACCGGATTCCCAATGGCCACGATCGGTTGACCGTCTTGCAATTCGTCCGAGTTCCCCAGCGGAAGGGCTGGCAGTTCTTTGGCATCAATCTTGAGGATCGCCAAGTCCTGCGAGCGTTCTGTCGCCTGAATCGCCGTCACGTCGAACTTGCGTCCGTCGTGCAGTTCGACGCTGATCGGACGAGCCTCACCAATGACGTGCAAGTTGGTGGCGATCAGTCCGCTCGGGTCGATGATGAACCCGGCGCCCAATCCCTGCCGCTCGCCATCGCGACCGCGATACGTCACCACCACGACCGACTTCTTTACTTGAGCGGCCAGTTCCTGCACTGTTTTCTCGTTCGTCGGCTTGTCCCTCGCCGCCGTGGGAGGCTTGCTCGATGGAACGTTTTCCGAAGCCACCGCATCCGCCGGCCGGCTCGTCTTCACATCGTCTTCGGCGGCACCGGCCACACAACAGAGCAGACCGCTCAGCACCAGTCCTCGCGTGAAGTGCAGCATGCGTGAGTCCTCGATGGTCCTCGCAGCGCGAGGCTACTGTCTGAAAGAATGTACCGGCGCGCGACCGATTCTAAGCGACGATGTCAACCGGCGTCGATGCGGTGGTCCACGCCCGCAGGGCCATCGCCTCTTTCAAATGGGGGTGCCACGGTCACGGAGCTTCGACGTGGCCGTGCGAGGACGTGAAGGCGGATGCTCCATCTCACGGCCACGTTGAAGCTCCGTGACCGTGGCACCCAATTACCGAGATTCAAACAGGCGATGGCCCTGCCTCGCGCCAGGAACAGGTCTCGCACCCGTCAGCCGGATTCAGTGGACGGGATCGAGTCCGTCGTAAAACTACTCTTGCATTAGAGTTTGCCCGCAGCTAAAAGCTCGCGGGGAAAAATCCGACACCGCGAACTTGATTTGCCAGGGAGGGCAGCATGCGTGTGGTCTTGCTCGCAGGCGGGATGGGGACTCGGCTCCAAGAAGAGACGGTCGCGCGGCCGAAGCCGATGGTCGAGATTGGTGGCAAGCCAATCCTGTGGCACATCATGAAGCATTTCGCCCACCACGGCTGTGACGAGTTCTTCGTCGCGCTGGGCTACATGGGCGACTTCATCAAGAGCTATTTTCTCGACCGCTACAACCTGAATGGCAATCTGACAATCGACTTTGGCCGCAACGTGCTCCATCGCGAGACACAAGAGGTTGAAGACTGGTCGGTCGGTTTGATCGAGACGGGAACCTTGACGAATACCGGCGGTCGGCTGTTGCGGCTCAAGCACTTGCTCGACAGTGACACGTTCATGCTCACCTACGGTGACGGGGTGAGCAGCGTCAATCTGACAGACTTGCTGGCCTTTCATAAATCTCACGGCAAGATCGCGACCGTGACGGCTGTCCGTCCGCCCGCCCGATTCGGCGGCTTGGTCATCAACGACGGCATGGTCGAAAACTTCACCGAGAAGCCCGTCTCTGGCGAAGGCTGGATCAACGGTGGCTTTCTGGTCTTTGAGCCGGCGATCTTCGATTACCTGACCTGCGATGCTGACAGTCTCGAAGCTCATGCGCTCGAACGGGTCGCGGCCGACGGCCAATTGGCCGCCTATCAGCACGGCGACTTCTGGCAGTGCATGGATACGCTGCGAGACAAGCACTACCTCGAAAGGCTGTGGCAGAATGGCGAGGCTCCGTGGCGCACTTGGGACCAGGACATCGTGATGCCGCGTTTGCAGTTGAGACCCAAGGCGGCGTAATCCGGACGATTCATGGCCTTGTCGCTGAGTTCGCAAGAACTCAGTTCGTGATGGTGAGTGATGTAGGGTGGGCACTGCCCACCAATCCGCATCCGGTTGTGGTGGGCAGTGCCCACCCTACGCGAACTCAGCGACGTGCAGATTGCGACTGTTCCACGGGGTGCCATGAATCTCCGGGCTAACGCGGCAGCCTGCTCGCGGAGCGGGCGGATGACATTCAGGGACGATTCATGCTCGACACCTTTGATCTCAACTTCTGGCGCGATCGCCGCGTGTTTGTCACGGGGGCGTCGGGCCTGGTCGGTGGCTGGCTGGTGCGTCGGCTGCTGCAAGCCGAAGCCGATGTGGTCTGTCTCGTGCGTGACTGGGTGCCGCAGTCGGAGCTGGTCCAAAGCCGCCTGATTGACAAGGTCACGGTCGTTCGCGGCGATTTGTGCGATCAGGAGGTGCTGGAGCGGGCGCTCGGTGAATTTGAAATCACCACCGTCATGCACCTCGCGGCCCAGACCATTGTGGGCATCGCCAATCGCAATCCGGTTTCGACGTTTGAAGCCAACATCGGCGGGACGTGGAAGCTGCTCGAAGCCTGTCGCCGCAGTCCGAAGGTGAAGCAGATCGTGGCCGCGTCGTCCGACAAGGCGTACGGCGACGCGCCGATCCTGCCTTACACCGAAGAGACGCCGCTGGCCGGCCGGCATCCCTACGATGTCAGCAAGTCGTGCAGCGATCTGATCTGCCAGACCTACGCGACGACCTACAATTCGCCGGTCGTCATCACGCGGTGCGGCAACTTTTATGGCGGCGGCGATCTCAACTGGAACCGCATTGTGCCGGGGACGATTCGCTCGGTGATGCGCGGGCAACGGCCGGTCATCCGGTCGGACGGCTCGTTCATCCGCGACTATTTCTACGTCGAGGACGGAGCTGCCGCGTACATGCACTTGGCCGAGCAACTGGCCGCTCGCCCCGAACTGGCGGGCGAAGCCTTCAACCTCTCGAACGAGACGCAGATCACGGTGCTGCAACTGGTCGAGCAGGTGCTGGCCGAAATGAATTCAAAGTTCACGCCCGAGGTGCTCGGTGAGGCCAGCCACGAAATCAAGCACCAATCATTGGACGCCACCAAGGCCCGCACGATGCTCGGCTGGCAACCGCTCTTCACATTGGACGAAGGATTGAACAGGACCATCGCATGGTACACGAACTACTTCCAGCAACTGGCAGCGCCCCGATTGAGTGTCGTTCCTGCGGCCGAGGCGGCCTGAAAAGCGTGCTTTCGCTGGGTAACACTCCGCTGGCGAACGCGCTGCTCACCGAAGCGGAACTGCTCCAACCCGAGCCGACCTGGCCGCTGGATTTGGCATGGTGCCCGGCCTGCTCGCTGGTGCAGATCACCGAAACCGTGCCGCCGGAGAAGCTGTTTCGCGAGTACGCGTACTTCTCCTCGTTCTCTGACACGATGGTGCAACACGCGCGGAAGATCGCCGAAAGCCTGACCGATCGCTGCCAACTGCATGACGGCAGTCTGGTGGTCGAGGTCGCCAGCAACGACGGCTATCTGTTGCAGTGGTACAAGCAGGCGGGAGTGCCGGTGCTCGGCATTGAGCCGGCCCGCAACATCGCGCGCGTCGCCGAAGCCGAGAAGGGCATCCCGACCATCAGCGAGTTCTTCGGCCGCGACCTGGCTTCACAGCTTGCGGCGAACGGCCAACAGGCGGATGTCATTCACGCCAACAACGTGCTGGCTCACGTCCCCGATTTGAACGGCGTGGTGGCCGGCTTCCAGACGCTCCTCAAGCCGAACGGTGTGGTCGTGGTCGAGGCTCCCTACCTCAAAGACCTGATCGACCACGTCGAGTTCGACACGATCTATCACGAACACCTGTGCTACTTCTCGTTGACCGCACTCGACCGGCTGTTCCACCGTCATGGCCTGGAGATCGTCGATGTCGAGCGGCTGCCGATTCACGGCGGCTCGCTGCGCATCTTCGCACGCCACGCCGGAACGTGTCCCGTCGGCGAGTCCGTGCGGACGTTGCTGGCCGAAGAATCGGGCTGGGCGGATTCCGAGTCCTCATACCGCGACTTCGGCCTGCGGGTGGAAACTCTGCGCCGCGAACTCGCCGGATTGTTGGCGTCGCTCAAGGCCGATGGCAAACGGATCGCCGTCTACGGAGCCTCGGCCAAGGGAAGCACGCTGCTGAACTACTTCCGCATCGGAGCCGACACGCTCGACTACGTTGTAGACCGTAGCACGGTCAAACAGGGTCACTACACGCCGGGAACCCGCCTGAAGATTTGCGATCCCGACAAGCTGGCGACCGATCGCCCCGACTATTGCCTGCTGCTGACCTGGAACTTCGCCGACGAGATTCTGGCTCAACAGAAAAAGTACCGCGAACAAGGCGGCAAATTCATCATCCCGATCCCGCACGTGCGGGTGGCCTAACAGCCTGTTGAAAAACGTAGGGTATGCCTCTGGCTTGCCCGTCTTCCAACTCGAATCACAGGTAAGCGAGGCGCTTACCCTACGTATTTCAACAGGCTGCTAACCTGGGAGTGCCTGCGACTCGTCGCCGCTTTCTTTCTTTTCTACAACTCGGCGTGTTGCCCACACCAGATCAAGATCCGGCGCTGATTATCGGAGACGATTCTCGGCTGCGCGAGGAGTGGGGCTGGAGCGGAATGCCACCACCGGAAGACGGGCTGAGGCATATCGTCGCTGGCTGACTTTGAATGGCACTGCACACCTGTTCCGAACGAAGAATTCGCCTTGCGGCAATTGACGGGATATGAGATATACCGCTCGCACGATCGTCAATGAGAGATACTGGGTGAGCCGGGCGGTTCACCAAACTCCATCTGGATCAACGTCTCATCGAAGATCGTGTGAGGTATAACACGCGCGGCGGTGGGAAAGTGTCGAAGCCTAGAAAAGACTCAGGGACGATTGTGTGACGCGGATCATCGACACGAACGCCGGACGCTCGTGGAAGAGCACGGCACTCAACGCAGTTCAGTCGATAATTGAACCGCACGAGCGGGTGTTCGTCATCCTTGATTCATGCCACACCAAATCGCCTGTGAAGGCGGAATTGGAAGTCTCTCATTCGTGGGTGTCTCGCGGGTCGCACGTCGTCGCGACCGATGGAATCATGATGTTTGTGCCTGATGCGCCACGCGGCATCCCGAACTGGAAGGACGACCATCCGGAGGTCGCCGCTCGCGAATTCGCAGTCCCCCTCCAGGGTTTGTACTCGAACAGCCCGCGTGGCCGTTCAATGAAAGTCCGCTCTCCAAGAACGTGACGCATTGGCCCGGCGCCTGGTTGCGAAGAGTGGCATAACGGAGACCGCAAGATGAACGAGCTACGTCCGGGCTGCCCTGTTTGTGCGGGTGTCGATCTGGAACGGACGGTCGAGCGACCGCAGATTCCGACAATGCAGAACTACGTCTTTCGTACAGCCGATCATGCCCGTGCCGCCAAAGTCGGCCGGCTGTGCCTGGCAGTCTGTCGCGGTTGCGGGTTTGCATTCAATTCTGAATTTGAATCGGCGTTGGTCGATTATGACCAAGGCTACGATAACGGCGTTCCGTCATCGGTTATGGGAGACTACTACGAGGCGCTGGCGGAGTATCTCAACGCGACCTACCTGCACGACGAGGGCTTCGTTGTCGATGTGGGCTGCGGCAAGGGGACGTTCTTGCAGGCCCTTTGTCGAAAATTCCCTCGCATTCGAGGTTTGGGGATCGACCCGAGCTATGAGGGGCCGCTGCAAGATGCAACCGGTTCACTGCGTTTCATTCGCGAGAAGTTTGCCGAAGATCAACTGACCGAGCGCCCGAGTCTCGTGATCTGCCGGCTTGTCTTGGGACTCATCAATCGGCCGGTTGAGTTTTTGCGGTCCCTTCGTGCGGCAGCACAGGCGTTTCCGGGGACTCCCTTCTTCATCGAAGTCCCCGACCTGAATTGGACCATTCAGCACCAGGCGTTTTGGGACTTTTGTTACGAGAGCTGCAACTACTTTACACCCACGAATCTGGCATACGCGATGCGAGTCTCGGGCTTCCGAACCATTCGGTCGGGAATGGCGTTTGGCGATCAGTACATTTGGTTGGAAGCGGTCAGCGAGACAGCCGCCGTCGATGAGCCGCCCCGCAGAGACGACGGAGAAAAACTCGTCAATCAACTCCGGCAGTACAAACAGGCTGAAGAAACCCTCATCGAGCAGGCACGGACGCGGCTGACACAACTTAGTCAGCAGCAGTGGAAAATCGCATTGTGGGGGATGGCCACGAAAGGCGCTCAGTTCTCGTGTCTGGTTGATCCGCAGCGTCGCCTGTTTGACCATTGCATTGATATCAATCGCAACAAGCAGGATTGTTTTGTGCCCGTCACCGGACATCGCATCGAGTCGCCCGACGTGCTGCGCCTTGAAGGCACCGATCGGCTGGCGATTGTTGTCATGAACGAGAACTATCGGAAGGAAATCGAATCGACTTGTCATGGTTTCGGTCTCCAGCCGATGTTTCTGAATGCCAACGGCGAGCCTCTTCTCGAGGCTGAGGGGGCCGAGTGATCCACGACCGCATCACCGGCCTTGTGCCCGCTCACATTCGGCCGCAGTTTTGTGGCGATTGGAAAATGAAATCGACGACATGCTGGCATCGTTCTGTTCCGATCGACCGTGGCTCCCGACGGCTTCCTGAAATGCGTGAAGAATTGAAGAAAGATCGAACGGATTGCCGAACGGGAGTCGCTCAACGACAGCAATCCGGCCGTCGAGGTTGCGAGCAACGATGGCGATCTGTTGCAGTGGTATCAACACGCGGGTGTTCCCCTGTTGGGAATCGAGCCGACGCGGAACATCGCTCATGTCGCCGAGACGCTCGACTATGTCGTGGACCGCAGCACCGTCAAGCAGGGACGCTCCGGAAGATACATGATCCCGACAAGCTGCGGACCGACCGCCCCGATTACTGCCTGCTGCTGACTTGGAACTTCGCCGACGAGATTCTGGCGCAGCAGAAGAAGTATCGCGAACAAGGCGGCAAATTCATCATCCCGATCTCGCACGCGCGGGTGGCGTAGCTTCGGAGTTCGACGTTGTTGTACCTTCCGACTCAAATCGCTGGAGTCATATTGATCGAGCCTGAACTCCGCTCTGATGAACGCGGGACGTTCGCGCGAACTTGGTGCCGACGTGACTTCGAGTCGCATGGACTGACTGCGAAACTCGCGCAGTGCAGCGTCTCGTTCAACGCCCGCCGGGCGACATTGCGCGGCATGCACTATCAAGCGGCTCCGCACGCGGAGGCCAAGCTCGTGCGAGTCACTCGCGGCGCGATTTATGATGTCGCGCTCGATCTGCGGTCCACTTCATCGACGTACCGGCAGTGGTTCGCTGCGGAACTCTCTAGCGAGAACCGTCACATGCTTTACATCCCCGAGGGCTGTGCGCATGGCTTTCAAACGCTGACCGATGATGCCGAGGTCTTCTATCAAATCAGTGAGTTCTACGAGCCGGACGCCGGTCGTGGCGTGCGCTGGAACGATCCCGTCTTCGGCATCAATTGGCCATTGAGCGATCCGATCCTGTCGGATCGCGACCGGAACTATCCCGACTTTCAACCCGATATTCGCAGCGCGTGCCGCGTGATTTAAGGAGGCCGGAATGGCTGTCACTAAATGCCCGTTGACCACGGAACAAGTCGAGACCTTCCAGCGCGATGGCGTGCTTGTCGTGAAGCAGTTTTACGATCGCGAGGCGCTCATCGAACCGATCCAACGAGGCGTGCATCGCCTCGTCGGGTTGCTGATCCGCAAGTACGGTCTGAGCATCACACAACCACAGTTCTCTCCCGAGACATTCGACAGCGGCTATCAAGAGCTGATCGCGGTGAATCGTCGTTACGGTGCCGAACTCTATGACGCGGTGAAGATGATCCCGGCGTTCGTGCGGTTCTGCGCCTGTGAGCAGCACGATCAGATCTTGTCGCAACTGCGAGGCACTGACGCGCCGGGGATCGCCGCCGGTGGGTACGGCATCCGCATCGACAATCCGAATGAAGAGAAATTCCGCGCCGACTGGCACCAGGATTATCCGGCTCAGCTTCGCAGCTTCGATGGCATCGTGTTCTGGAGTTCGCTGGTCCGAGTAACACCGGATATCGGACCGGTTGAGTTCTGTATTGGCTCACACAAAGGCGGCCCTGTGCCGGTGCATACCACTCATCCGTCGAACCCGGAGAAGACGGGAGCCTACGCGCTGTACCTGCAAAACGAGGAAGAAATTGTCGCGCGGTATCCTCACGTGGCACCGACCAGCGAGCCTGGGGATTTGATCGTGCTCGATTACCACACCATTCATCGTTCGGGCTT
>JAYUFF010000845.1:0-4057 GCA_043738825.1 Schlesneria sp. | reverse complement strand
TCGCCAGCGACAGCGTCGATGCCGAAGACCTCGCGACTCCAAAACGCTGGGATATCGGATTCATTCGCAATTTCATGCTCGTGTTCGGAATCCTCAGTTCGGTCTTCGACTACCTGACTTTCGGCATCCTGCTCTGGCTGCTGAACGCCGACATGATTGCGTTCCGCACCGGCTGGTTCGTCGAATCGGTCTGCTCCGCCACACTGATCGTCCTCGTGATCCGCACTCGCCGCTCGTTCCTCGCCAGCCAACCCAGCCGCCCGCTGTGGTGCATGTCTCTGATTGTGGTCGCAGCCACCTTGATCCTTCCCGCAACCTGGCTCGGCACGAAACTGGGCTTCGCGCCGCTGTCGCTCCTATTTCTGGTCGCGTTGGCAGGCATCCTCGCCCTCTACATCGCCGCCGCCGAACTGATGAAGCACGTCTTCTACGGAACCGTTGCGACAAGGCCGCCGCTTGAAAACAACCCACCAATCGAAGCCTGACGCGCAAGCGAAGGCGTTCTCAACTTTGCTTCTTCGCTTGCGCGTCAGGCTTCGATGTGACCGGTAAAGACTTTTCACACGGTAGCCCCGGACTGCGCGACGTTTCCATCGGTCTGAGGCGGAGCCTCGCCAACGATTGTCGAATTCATCGAGCATCAGCGCCAGTCCGATGTTCTTCGGCTTTGGGCTTGCTGTCAGTGTCCGCCTCTCATCAACTGATCTTCTCGATTTTTCAGGCTTGAAGTACAAGCCGTGCCCAAGAAACCCGCGCGAGTCTGTCGCCGGGTGTCTCTTCAACGCGGCTGGAATGGCAGTCACGTTGGCCGGTACTTCACACCTCTATATCCCCACACGATGGCTCGCCGTTCAAACACAATCTGGTGCTCCTGCCTGGTGGTGCTCTGTCACGCGGGCTGCGCGATGGACCGTCAGCATGTGCCGTTGGTGCTGCTGCCACCGGCTCGGTTGGTGGAAGTCGGTGTGACCGGTGGCTTCCCTGCGCGCGATCGGGGCGATCGCGTGCTGCCGGTCGGAGTGAAGCTCGCTCCTCGCAACGTGCTGGTTCTTTCGGGCGGCGGTGCCAACGGTGCGTATACGGCCGGAGTCTTGAACGGTTGGACGGCCAGTGGGACTCGGCCGCAGTTCGATGTGGTGACGGGGATCAGCACCGGCGCGTTGATCGCCCCGTTTGCGTTCTTGGGATCTGATTACGACGCCACGCTGCGTCACAGTTACACCTCCGCCAAAGAGAGCGACATCTTCAAACGCCGCTGGCTGCCCGAGCTGTTGTGGGCCGACTCGCTGGCCGATTCAACTCCGCTCAAATGCAAGATCGCGTCCGAGATCACGCCCGATGTCGTGGCCCAGGTTGCCGAGGCTCATCGCGCGGGCCGTCGCCTGTACGTCGGCACGACCGACCTCGACACCAAGCGGCTCGTCGTCTGGGACATGGGCGCGATCGCGTGCCGTGAGAACATCAACAAGCTCGGGCTCTTTCGCGACGTGCTGCTGGCCTCGGCGTCGGTTCCCGGTCTGCTCCCGCCGGTCGATGTTCAGATTGACATTGATGGAACCAAGTACACCGAACTGCACGTCGATGGCGGAGTCGCGGCGGCGCTCTTTCTGCAACCGGCGATGGTGGGAGTCACGTCGGAGCAGGAGGTCGCGAACACTCCGGATGACTCGCACGTGTACGTGGTCGTGGCGGGACAACTGCAACTCCCGCGTCGAGCGGTCAAACGCCGACTGACGAAAGTCGTGGAAGAGTCGATCGGCGGCGTTCTGCAATCGCAACTCGAAGGCGATCTGTTGAAGACTTATTTGCTCGCTCGATTTGCCGGAGCCGACTTCGCCCTGACCTCGGTCCCGAAGGACAACTCCTTCGAGTCGTCGCCGCTGGCGTTCGATCCGGTGATGATGCGGAAGCTGTTTGACACGGGCTACGAACATGCGGCCACGCGCAAAGGCTGGCACGTTGCCCCGGCGAGCCTCACTCCGGACGAACAGACGCCGCCGCGCAGCGGAGTCGAATTCACCGTGCAGGACTCGGCTGCGACTCAATCCGCTGTTTCTACGCGAACGCGGCCCGGCGATCACAATCGACCGTGAGCAGGTTCAACGTGCGATCCACGGGAGCAGGAGTCGGAAGAACTCGACCGCCTGCGGGTCTCGTTGAGTCGCGTTGATAATGTACGAGCCGATGGCCTTCCCGCCGGCCGCGTAGTAGCCGACGGCCACTCCCCCCGCTGCCGCCAGTCCGACGGCGACGCCACCGAAGGCCACGCCTCCCACGGCGACTCCACCCAGCACGAGGCCGCCGAGGGCGACGCCGCCAATCGTGACCAGGCCGCACGAGAGCCCGCCGATCGAGAACACTCCCGCAGCCAGACCACCGATGGCGATCACGCCGACCGCGATGTCGCCGATGGCGATGATGCCTCTCGCGATCCCACGGTCCTCATCGTGTTTGGCGTCTGGTCCAACGGCCACCACCAGCAGCGGGTAACCCCACAACATTCGCTTCGAGCGATATCGGAACATTCTCTTGGCACGCATTCTGACACCGAGTCTTTCTAACAAAGGTCTGCTTGAGATCAATTCACTCGAACAATCTACCACCGCGAGATTCGCGGTGATGACTCTTGGCGGCCTATCCCGGATTATTCACCGTCCCATTGATGAAGCCTGACGCGCAAGCGAAGGATCTGCTGTGACACAGGGCCATCGCCTGTTTCAATGTAGGGTGGGACCAGCTCGCTTCGAGCGCCGGCCCACCATCAGGAAACATCGAGAATTGCGGTGGGCCGGCGCGGCGAAGCGCCGCTGGTCCCACCCTACATTCTGCCCAGCTTCAAAAAGGCATTGGCCCTGGCTGTGACATCCCTTCGCTTGCGCGTCAGGCTTCTATGCCGCACTCTGTCATCGAAACGCCCCGAGGCGTGACTAATCCGGCCGATGTGCCGTCGCACACCAATCTTGGTTTCCGCCGACGGCTTTGCTGGCACGCCTTCAGAGGGGAAGGCAAGTCAATCCGCGAACCTGATGCGCACGCTGGCTTCGCTGATGACCTGCACGTCACCCGGCATCTCTCCCCGCGCGCGAAAGGTCAGCGTGTGCGGTCGAGGCATCGTCGAGGGCCTGACGTGGACGATGACTTCGGTGCGGGATTGTCCTGCCACGATCGAGGCCGGATCGGCGGAAATGCCGGAGGCGGGGTCGAGCAGTTCGATCTTCGCGGGGCCGGAAAAAAGAGGCGTCCGATCGAGGACCAGCGAGCAGGTCGCGGCCCCCTCTTTGGAAACGGTGAGCTCGCGGTTCTCTGCTCGAAGTTTTGTCACCGTCGGCAGTGTGCGGACCATGCAGCGCATGGTGGAGACAACTAGCAGAGTCTGCTTCTGCCCGAACTTGTCGAGGAACTCGACGTGCCCCTGCGCGTAGACATTCGAGTGGGCCTGAACGTTGATGTGCATCGTCTCCGGCAGAGCGAGCGGAAGCATCACCTGCGACTGGCTTGGAGCGATGGTGGTCGAAATGATCTCGATGCCGTCGAGGTCTTTGATCTGCCGGTCCGCCATCTGCAACCGGATCGGGCCGTTGAAACCATCGAGCCGTTCGACCTCCATCAAGTACGGATAGACGGTGCCTCGATGCGCGTACTGGTATGCCTCGTTGCAGTAGAGCTTGAACACCGGCTTGTGAACGACCGTGAGTTGCATGTGATCGACCGTCGTTGAACCCAGCCCCACTCCATCGACATCGTGTCCCAGATGTGTGGCCCGCGCCGGGCGATCGACCGGTTTTCCTTCGATCTCGGCCCGGCCCTTGATCCGCAGCGTGACATCTCCGGAACGAGCTTCTGCCTCCGCAGCGAAGGCCAGCTTGGCAGAAACCTGACCGGCGGCAACCTGCTGTCCTTCGATGCGGACTCCCTCGGGCAGCCCCTCGACGACCAGTTCGACCGGCGCGACAAACCCGCCTCGCCGCTCGATGGCCACCTCGACTTCGGCTCGTGCGCCCTGCACAACGTTGATGACATCGGTCTTCAGTGAGAGAACGAAATCGGGAACGGCCTC
>JAYUFF010000844.1:0-4061 GCA_043738825.1 Schlesneria sp. | reverse complement strand
TCTTCATGACGCTGGCGGCTCAGCGTCGCCGGACCCTACTCGAGAAACTGCTGCTGGTGACGAAGCAGTCGGAAAAGACGAGTATCGGCCTGTTCAATGCCGAGCAGGTCAGTGAGACCGACGTGTTGCTGCTGCGCGTCGAACGACGTCGCGCCGAGACCTCGCTGCAAAGTGCCGAGATTGTCCTCGAGGGCCGCCGCCGTCAACTGGCCGCGACCCTCGGCACTCGCAACCTCAAGATCAGTGCCGTTGAAGGCAGCCTCGCCGTGCCGGTCACGGAGTTCGACGACGAGCAGGTGCTGATGCAAGTCGTTCAGAGCAGCCCGCTCGTGCAGATCGCCAATCTGGATGTGAACCGCACGCTGCTGCTACTGCGTCGCGCGCAGGTCGAATGGATTCCCAACCCCACCATTCAGGGGGGTGCGCAGTATTCGGCAGCGACGGCCAATTATCAGGGCCTGGTCGGCGTGTACGTCGACATTCCCTTGTGGAACAAGAATCAAGGGAACATCCTCGCGGCAAACGCCGCCGTCAGGCGTGCCTCCGCCACTCGCGAAATCGTGCAGCAGGATCTGACCCGGCAATTGGCGGATGCCCTCGCTCGGTTTCGCTCGGCCGAGCGGGCCGTCAAAAACTACGAGGAGGGGATCATCCCCGACGCGATGCGCACGCTGGACCTCGTGCAAAAGGCCTATGGGCGCGGACAGTTTGAAATCTCACGGCTGCTCCAAACGCAACGCTCCGTCTTCGAGACGAACATCGAGTACATCTCGGCCTTGGAGAGCCGGCTGCTCTCGGCGGCGGAGATTGCCGGTCTGTTGCAACTCGAAGAGTTCCCGTGAAGGGCAGCGATCAGAGCGGCAGTGGTCAGAGGCAACTGCTTTCTTGCTGTTCTGACCTCTGCTGTTCTGACTTCTGCCCTCTGCTCCTCAGTGTCCGACGCCGCCACCGGCCGGGGGTTGGCGGTTGCCGTAGAAGCTGTACAGCACCGGCAGCAGATTGAAGAAGAGCATCGTCATCAGCATTCCGCCGACAACGACAATGGCCAGCGGTCGTTGAGTTTCGGAACCGATGCTGGTGGAAAGAGCCGCTGGCAACAGGCCGAAGATGGCGGTGAGAACCGTCATGGTGAGCGGTCGGATTCGCTTGTCGACACCGTCGATCAACGCCTCGTTCAGCGGCATGTGATGCGCGCGTGACTGATTGAATCGCGAGATCAACAGCAGCCCGTTCATGATCCCCACGCCGAGCACCGAGATAAACCCGACACCCGCCGAGATGTTGAAGTTGACGCCCGTCAGCAGCAACGCCCAGATGCCTCCGACACACATGACCACGACGTTCGTGAGCACGACGCAGGCATCGAGCAGCGACCGCAGGGCCAGATACAGCAGCACGACGATCAAGACGAGCGACAGCGCCGAAGCCAGGATCAACCGATGCACGGCCTCCTGCATCTCGTGAAACTCGCCGCTCCATTCGACCGAGTACGGAGCCTTGAAAAAGTCGCGCGTCTTCTCCTGCGCTTCGGCCACGGTGCTGGCCAAGTCTCGGCCGCGAATGCCAAACTTGACGGCGATCAATCGGCTGTTCTTCTCGCGATAGATCGTGGAGGCTCCCGAACGAACGAAGCCGGCGTCCACCTCCGGCTCACCCGTGTCGCCCAGCGGCGTGACGAGATCGCGCAGACGACGACGCGGCACGCTGCCCGAGTTTGTATAGGTCATGTTCTCGCGGCTGCCGGTCACGGCGAGGTTGGTGCGGCGTCCGCCAGCGTAGTCGATCTTGCCGGACTTCGTTCCGGCCGCTGAGCTGTCATCTTCCACAGCCAGATGGTTGCCGACGACTTCCACGGGAATGTCGAGGATCGTCTCTTCGTTGTAGCGCAGCCGTTCGGGCCAGCGCAGCGTGACATCGAACTTGCGCTCCCCCTCAACGACCTGCGTGAGCGACTTGCCGCCGACGGCCGTCGAGAGCACGTTCTGCACGTCGGCGATACTGACGTTCCACAACGCGCACTTCGCCCGATCGATGGCGAATTCGAGGTTGGCCTGGCCCTTGATGCGGAAGATCCCGACACTTTCCACGCCGCGAACGCTGTTCAGCGTCACCTTGACCTTCTCGGCGATACGTCCAAGTTCGTCGAGGTCCGGGCCAAAAATCTTGACCGCGTTCTCGCCCTTCACACCCGACAGCGTTTCGAGCACGTTGTCGCGGATGTACTGCGAGAAGTTCCAGTCGACGCCCGGAATCGCCGCCTTGAGTTCCGCAGTCATCTCGTCGATCAGTTCGTCCTTCGACTGCTGCCGCAGCGGTCCGTGCAGCCAGCGCTTCCAGCCCGTTTGCGGCTTGAACAAAGGCCACTCCTCCTGCTTCTTCAGCGGGACCGAGAACTCGCAGTTGTAGAAGCCGGTCGGGTCGGTGCCGTCGCCGGGACGGCCCATCTGATTCAGGATCAATTCGGTTTCGGGATGCTTCTGCAACAGACGCCGAGCAATGGCCGCCTTGTCGGCGACTTCATCGAGCGACGCATTGACCGGAAACGTGCCGCGCACGTAGACGTTGCCTTCCTCCAGCTCGGGCATGAATTCGGCCCCGAGGTACGGCAACGCGGCTCCGGTGATGACCAGCAGCACCACAAAGATGCCGATGCTCAACCAACGGAACCGCAGCGCCCATTTCAGTTGTCCGACGTAGAAGCCTTTCAGCGCGCGAACGAGCAGGTTGTCCTTGGCCGGTTTGAGATTCTTGAAGAACAGTTGGCACAGCACCGGCGACAGCGTCAGTGCCATAATCAGCGCACCGCCGAGGGCGAAGGCATACGTGTCGGCCATCGGACCAAAAATCTGCCCTTCCGGCCCCTGCATTGTGAACAACGGCAACAGTGCAAACACCATGATGATCGTCGAGTAGAACAGACCCCGTTCGACATCGCCCGAGGCGCGCAGGATGCGTTCCTTCAGGTCGAGGTCGGAACGCTCACCGCTACTCAGCGAACGATAGATCGTCTCGACCATGATGACCGACGAATCGACGATGATGCCGAAATCGACTGCACCGAGCGACAGCAGGTTGGCGCTTTTGCCGCGAACGTAAAGGACGGCCATCGCAAACAGCAAGGCCAGCGGAATGTTCACGGCCACGATGAGCGCACTGGGAATGTGGTTCAGAAACAACAGCAAAATCACCGTCACGAGACTGATTCCCACCAGCACGTTTTCGCGCACCGTGTGCGTCGTCAGTTCGACGAGCCGCGTGCGATCGTAGATCGTCTCGATTTTCACGCCGGGCAGAAGCTGGCTCGAGTTCGTATTCAATTCCTCGACCTTGGCCTTCACATCGGTCAGCGCGGGGAGCGATTGCTCGGCTTTGCGCAACAGCACGATGCCCTGAACGACATCAGGCCGGTCTTCCCAGATCCGTTCGCCGTTGGCATCGAGCAACTCTTCGCCGGCCGCATCGGTGAGCGGACGACTCACGGCGACGCGCCCCTGTGCCGGATGCGATCCAACCACGACACCGCGTTGCTGAGCCTGCGTGTCCGACGAATAGGAGCCGCCATCGACGATGTCGCCCACGCGAATGGGCACGTTGTTCGTCGCGGCCAGCACGATGCTGCGGAGTTCGCGCAGCCGACGATCCTCGCCCTTTCGCAGATGCAGCGCGACCGCCGTCGGATCGGCGTTGGTCGGATAGGTTCGCGCGGGATCGAGTCCGCCGCCGAACAGCCCCAGCCCGCGCACGGCCTGCACCGTGGGGCCTTGAATCACGAAGTCACCGCCGACGTTCGAGTTGCTCTCGGAGATGGCCTTCTGCAACTGATCGAGGCTGATGCCGTAAGCCTTCAGCCGTTCGGGATCGGGTTGAATCTCGTACCGCTTGACGGCACCGCCGAACGACACCACGTCGGCGATGCGCGGAACGCGACGAAACTCGCGTTCGAGCACCCAGTCTTGCAGCGACTTCAAATCGGCCGTGTTATAGAGGTCGTGCCCCAGCGCGTCCTTCGGCCCCTGCACGATATAGCGATAGATTTCCCCGGTCGGCGTCGTGTTGGCCAA
>JAYUFF010000843.1:0-4064 GCA_043738825.1 Schlesneria sp. | reverse complement strand
GCCGATGCCAGCTTCACCGGTCCCGGTCTGTGTGCGTGGGACAAGACGTGCTGGTCGGGCGGATCGTCCTCGGGTCCGGGATCGGCGGTCGGCGCGGGGTTGGTTCCGTTCGCCATCGGCTCGGAAACGTGGGGTTCGATCATGACTCCCGCCGGTTACAACGGGATCGCCGGGTTGAGACCGACCTACGGCCGCGTCAGCCGTCACGGCGCGATGGCCCTCAGTTGGACGATGGACAAGCTCGGCCCGATGTGCCGTACGGCGGACGACTGCGGCTTGGTGCTCGATGCCATCTCGGGGCCGGACCCGTTCGATCCGTCGAGCATCGCGAGTGATTGGAAGTACGATCAGTCGGGCGGGTCCGCTCTTGCTCCCCTCGCCCCCGTCTTCGGGGGAGAGGGGCTGGGGGTGAGGGGTCTTCAGCGTGACGAAGAGAAATCCAAAGAGAAGCCCCTCACCCTAACCCTCTCCCCGCAAAGCCGGGGCGAGGGGACAGGAAAAGACGCCGAACCAAACAAGGTCGCCGAACCAAATCAGGTCGCCGAACAGCGCCGCTTCAAGTTCGCAACGCTCGACATCGACTTCGCACGGCTCGCCCCCGAGGTCCGGGCGAACTACGAGGCATCGCTCGAAGTCCTCCAGCAGACCGGATCGTTCGAGGCGATCAAGCTGCCCGAGTTTCCCTACGGCACGGTCGCGTCCACGATCATCTCGTGCGAGATGTCAGCGGCGTTCGAGGGCTTCATGACCAGCGGCGACGTGTGGGAGTTGACTGCGCCCGAAGACCGCTTCGGCGGGTTCTCGAACCTCGTCATTCCGGCGAAGGACTACATCAACGCGCTGCGCATTCGAGGCAAGATTCAGCGGGCGCTGGACGAACTGCTGAGTCGCTTCGACGCGATTGTCACGCCGACGCTGAACACCGAATCCGGCCCCATCACCCAGAAGTTCGCGGAGTGGTCCCAGGGCTTCACGAGCACCGAACTGAGCGGTGCCTCGAACGCCAGCGGCCTGCCCGGCATCACGGTCCCCAACGGCTTTGGCGCGCGGGGCCTGCCCACCGGCCTCGAATTCACCGGCCGAGCCTTCTCCGAAAACACCATCCTCGCCGCTGCGAGGGCTTACCAACAACGCACCGACTGGCACACGAAGACGCCCAACGTCGGGTAAGCCTCTGGCTTGCTCGTCCAAGCTCGTCGCCGATCTGCTGTTGGCGAATCGCGGGCAAGCCAAAGGCTTACCCGACGGGGCAGCCGCCAGATTGGTGGCGAGTCTGCGAGAGGCGACATATAAGTTGCCTCCGCAACAGCCAGGCCGTCCGTCTCGACACGACAAGAGCTTTACCTCGGAACAACACCATGAGCGAACCCGCCTTTATTTTCGATGTGCATCTCGACCTCAGCATGAACGCGCTGGAGTGGAATCGTGACCTGCGGTGGTCGCTGGAGAAGATCCGCCGCTGGGAACAGTTCATGAAGGACAAGGTCGATCGGGGCAACAACACGGTCTGCCTGCCGGAGATGCGCAAGGGACGGATCGGGTTGTGTGTGGCCACGCAGATTGGCCGCTATTCGCCGTACTTTCATCGGCTGCCGGGATGGAACTCGCCCGAGCAGGCGTGGGCGCAGACTCAAGGTCAGCTCGCGTGGTACCGCGCGATGGAAGAGGCG
Source organism: Schlesneria sp. (assembly GCA_043738825.1). Classification (GTDB taxonomy): domain Bacteria; phylum Planctomycetota; class Planctomycetia; order Planctomycetales; family Planctomycetaceae; genus Schlesneria. The sequence goes on along the minus strand of JAYUFF010000843.1, from coordinate 2,394 downwards.
GGCGAGCTGGTACAGATTCGGAACCGGGCACAACTCGACGCGCACCTCGATCTGTGGCTGAAGGCTCCGGCGTGCGATGACGGCACGCCGTATGTCATCGAGTCGAAGACGAAGGCGAATCATCTGCCGATCGGGTACATGCTCAGCCTGGAAGGGGCCGACTCGATCATCACGCTCAAGCATCTGGAGCGCAGCTACGAGGACGGTCTGCGAGCACTCGGCCCGGCGCATTACGGGCCGGGGCGGTACGCTCACGGGACCGACGCGGAGGGACCGCTCTCACCGCAGGGGAAGGACTTGCTGAAGGAGATGCAGCGGTTGGGGATCATCCTCGACGTGACTCATCTGTGCGACGAGTGCTTCTGGGATGCGCTCGATGTTTACGACGGCCCGTTGTGGGCGAGTCACCAGAACTGCCGGACGCTCGCGCCGTGGAACCGTCAGTTCGCGGACGACCAGATCAAGGCGGTCATCGAGCGGGGCGGTGTCCTCGGCATGGCCTTCGACGCCATCATGATGGTCCCCGGCTGGATGCACCTCCGCAGCAAGCCCGCCGACTTCCAGTTGAAGATCGAACGGATTTGTGAGCACATCGACCACATCTGTCAGATGGCCGGCAACGCCAAGCACGTCGGTATCGGCACCGACCTCGATGGCGGCTACGGGACGGAACAAACGCCGATGGACATGAACTCGATCGCCGACCTGCAAACGCTGCCGGGCCTGCTCAAGAAGCGGGGTTACACGAAAAAGGACATCGAAGGGATCATGTCTCGCAACTTCATCGAGTTCCTGCGCCGGACATGGAAGTAAGGTAGTGGCTTTCCGGCCCAACGGGCCATGCGTTCTCCCAGCCAGGGCCAACGGCCCTGAGTGAGCCGCCCCCGAAACCGTCAAGGCCCAACGGGCCGACCGTTCTCCGCGGTGGTGTCCTAATTTCGACGTTTACTCCCCATTTGGAGTGCGGCAATTGATTGCCGCACTCCTTTCTGACCACGGCGGGAGTGTTGGAATGCCCCGGCTGTGAGCGTGACATTCAATAAAATCAACAACTCCCGGAGAAATGAAAGCGGTGATGAATCCCCGCACTCCAAAGATGGAAAAAGTCGAAATTAGGACACCACCTTCTCCGCTGGCTGAGACCACACCGTCTGTCGGAATCGATCCGCCTGAGTTCGGGTTTTGAACGGCCGGCCCGTTGGGCCTCAGTCATTCGCTGCGTCACGTCCCAGGGCCGTTGGCCCTGGCTGGTTGAACGAATGGCCCGTTGGGCCGAAAATCCGCCAGCAGACGCTCCGCAATGAAGGCCACCACGCGCGGGGCCATGTGGTTGGCGTAGGCCCAGCCGAAACCTCCGTGAGTCGTCTCGGTGTCCGCGTCGAACGGGATGCCTGTGGACGAGAGCTTGCTCATCAGTGTCTGCACTCCGTCGCGACAGTAGTTGTCCTGCGAATCACACAGCAGCAGTTGGTGCCTCGGCCAGTTGAGCGGGTGCAGGTGCAAGATCACAGTTGCCTGACGAGCCGCTTCGCGTGTGGGGAAGATGTCGTCGAGCGACGTTCCGTGACCGTGCCACGTTTCAAAATCGACCTTGGGTGAGACGGCCACGACGATCGGGAACTGCCGCGCGTGACGATATGCCACTTGCAACGCTCCCTGTCCACCCATCTCGACACCGCACAGGGCGATCCGTGGCGGTTCGATCTGCCAGCGGGCGCGACAGAACTCGGGGACGTGCCGCACCAGAAATGCGAGCGGGCTTAGAAGTGAGTCGAAGGGCAAATGAACGCGATCCGTCCACCAGCACTCCGGGCCGAGTGGACAGAGACACGCCAGCCCGTGCCGTTCGAGTTCGTTGGTAAACGCCGCGTTGTCTCGCAGCGTGACGCCATCGCACCCGTGCAGAAACAGCACGACGCCCCTCGGTGGAGATACGGACTCGGGGACGAAGACATCGACCGGCTTGTCGGCTAGCAGTTCGGAAGACCAAGTCACAAGGAAGCCTCTCGTGCGCGGATGGGCTGAAATCGGGGAACGGCTGCGGTAAGTTAGGCGAGCGGCTGGAAACGATCTACCCATCCACACCAACCCGAAGCGTGAGCGAGGGAATCGGCCGCAGTCCCTCGCTCACGCTTCGGGTGGGTGTGGATGAAACAAACCTCCCTCGAACGCTCGGCCTCGAACATGTACACGCTGATTCCCGCTCACCAAATCGCGCTGCGCGTCGCCGAGTTGGGGCGGACGGTGAGTGAAGCCTATCGCGGTAAGCCGCTCACCATATTGGGGGTGCTCAACGGCAGCGTGATTCTCGTGGCGGACCTGATGCGTTCCGTGCAGGTGCCGCACCGAGTCGGCTTCGTCCAAGCCTCCAGCTACGGCGGGCCGACGACCGAG
>JAYUFF010000842.1:0-1505 GCA_043738825.1 Schlesneria sp. | reverse complement strand
ACGAACAGCTCCAGTTCGGGCGAACTCGCCTTCTCATCGGTAGTCCGGGCACACAGTGTGATCTCCAAGTCGTACTCGCGCTGCGACGACAGCCAGTTGGCCGCGCGGATCGCGATCTGCTGCTCGGGCGTGAACGGTTCCTTGAGCGTCGGCACGCGCGGGGCCTCGACCAGCGTCAGCTTCAAACGCGACGGGCCTTCGCCGAACGGCGGTGAGATCAGTTGGACATCGTGCTTCAAAAACCGGGCCGCCTGTTTCAACCACCAGTGGAGCCGCGCCTGCTGCAGCGCATCGAACGGCTGCCCCAACTTCAGTTGCAGGAATTCGAGGATGTCTTCGGTCGAGTTGCGTTCGTGGCCGGTGACTTCGATCTCACCGAGCACGATGCGCGGGCCTTCGTCTCGAATCGCGATGACCAGTGTCGCCGTGCCGTCCTCGGCCGCCTCGACCGATACGGCGATGACCGGGTCCGAGAAGCCCTGCCGCTTCAAGAACAGTTGGACCAGCGGCTCCGACAACTTCCAGGCCGTGGAGGCGAACGAGGCGGGCTGGCCGGGATTCCAGAGGGCATCGTGCAGCTTCTCGGGTTGGCCGTTCGGCTTGATCCAATGGAGAGGTGCCTCACCCTCGGCGGGCGTTCCCGCAAACACCGGGATCGCGTCGGCGGGAGCATATTTTTGTTTGACGGTCGAGATCAGACGGTCCACGTCGATCGAAGTCGCTCCGCGCACCTCGACCTGCCCCTGACGAAACAGCTTCCCCTCGTCGATGGTGATGACCAGTTGCCGCGTGTCCCGGTCGATGTCCGTCGCGACGACGGCATCGGGATAGCCGACCGAGCGATAGCCGAGCGTCAACTCGCGCGTGACGACTTCGACCAGCCTGTTGACCGTCCCCGATGAGCGTGACGCCACGATGACATCCACACTCGCAGCCAATGCGTCACGCAGTTCGTCCGCCTTGTAAGCCTCACAACCGACGAACCGCCAGCGCGACGGATCGGCCAGCGCGGCCGCCGTCGGTGCGGCCGGGATGTCACCCGGCGCGGCGGCAACGTCCCTGCTCCAACAAACAGCGGCCAGCAGCAGACTCAAACTCAACAACCCTGCGCGCATCGACTGTCCTCCCTGACAGACCGCCTCGTTTCAAAATGAGCGGCGTAACTTATCGGGGGCCGTCGATTGGGTAAACGGCAATCGGTGATGCTGATCCGAGAACTTGTCCAAGCACAAGGTCGTGGTTTCCGCATCGCTTGCTCTTCAGCCCGGCGGGCGGCAGAAGGTAGCCCACGGCGCGAGCCGTGGGAGGGGTGAGTGAGGGCCTGTTTCAGCCCGGAGGGCGATACTCCGACCGAGAGTACCGGTCTTACCGAAGTGTCGCCCTCCGGGCTGTCGGAGCTTGTGCCCTTGACCGGCTTTGCCTAACAAATCGTAGGGTGGGCATTGCCCACCACAATGCGTTGTGAGTTGGTGGGCAATGCCCACCCTACATTTTGTGAGCCGCCG
>JAYUFF010000841.1:0-1505 GCA_043738825.1 Schlesneria sp. | reverse complement strand
AGGCCGATTTGAGGCGGCGGCGGCCAGTCGTTGAGCAAGACCACTTCGGGGAAGTCGGATCGGACGGCGTTGCCCAGCGGTGCGTCGGATGTTACGGCGCGCAGCCCCAAGTGGCGGGCGGCGGCCACGAACAAGGCGTCGTACACCGACCGGTCGAATTGCGCCGCGATTCGGAACGCCTCGGTCAGATGCGCCCGCGAGACTTCGATGCGCACGGGAATCGCCTCCAAATCCTGCAAGAACAACTCGGCCTCGGGCCGGGTCAGCAGACCGCGATGCAACCGCTTCCAGATGGCGTTCGCCACTTCGGCGAAGGCGATGTCGAGCACAATGGCCTGACCGCCCGACTGCGTCGTCTCGACCAGGATCCGCCGAGCCTGCTCGCTGTCGGCTTCCGGCAGAATCCACTTGGCGACGACGCAACTGTCCACGACGACATCAGAGGTCACGACACCGGTCCTCCGCAATGTCCTGCGTGCTGTCGGGGAGCGTACCGACCCGCGTCAGCACTGAAACTTGATGCCGCGCGACATTCTCCAGCCAATCCGCCACATCCCGAGTCTTCAGCAACTCGACGCGAATCCAGACATGCTGTTGATCGGCAAACGGCAGCCGCGCCAGCGGACGCAACATCCCGTCTTCCACGATGGCTTCCAACTGCGTCGTCATGCGAAACATCTCCTCAAGTCGAAGGTCGCAGAAATCATGGGGCCGAGTACGTCGTAGATCAGCCTATCGGAAGTCGCCGCGTGCCGTAAGGCCCCCCGACCCCTGCTTCATCCGGCGCGACCATTTGGAGTGCGGTGTCGAGCCACCGCACTCCAAAAATGAACATTTGGCCGGGAGAGCAGTGTGATGATCGGACGCCGCAGGGTCGGCCAATTTTGAAATTGGAACACCCGACCCCCTTCTTCATCAGGGCGTGCTACCGGGAACGTAGCGATTGTGAAGTTGCGTGAACAAGCTGAATGCTGTCAAAAGCTCTTCTGGAATACGCTCAAGGTCTTGCTCAGTGAAGTGCCAATGGGAGCCTTCGTGGATGAATATGTTGCGATTGCGATTGACGCTCAGGAAGAACTCAAAGTGCTCCGTGTAATTCAATTGTGCGGATATCGTTAGTTCGGCTAGAACATCCTTCCATTTCTCGCCGGTCAATGCCGGGAAAAGCTGCTCTCGTTTTTTCCGGGCATCGCGGTAGTCCGATAGAAGCCAATCTTGGAGATTCTGATCAAGCGATTTGGCTCGCATAATGTTTCGACAGAGTTGTGTTGTGAGCCCTTCGCACAGCGTACAGAAGAGTAGCGGAATGACAACTCGGGTGTCCGTTTGGTTTGTGTAGATATGCTCACCGTCCGGATCGGGGGGCGGCGTAGCCTGCTTGAGAAAGTAAAAATCCTGAATGCTGTTGACTAGTGCCCTGTCAGGTCTCAGATTTGGGGTTGATTGACCGGGTTGAAATCGGAGAACCTCTGTTGAACAAGGAGGTTCTGATGAACAAGAAGTAT
>JAYUFF010000840.1:0-1506 GCA_043738825.1 Schlesneria sp. | reverse complement strand
AGGCACCGAAGAACTGAAGACGCTCAAGGCGTAGAAGCGGTTTCAAAACCGTAGCCGCGTTCGCCAGAACGTGGGGAAATCCGCGAAAATCCCACGTTCTGGCGAACGTGGCTACTACGTCGGACTTGGGTGGACATCTGATCTCAAAGGCTCATCACGCGGAGCGATGATGGCTACATTGGTCGCGACGATGGAATGGATCGACACGCACTGCCATCTCGACGAGGAATCGTTCACGCAAGACTGCGATGAGACGATTCAGCGCGCGGTGGATGCCGGGGTGACGACGATGCTGGCCATCGGCATCACGCTCGACAGTTGCCGCCGCGTGATCGAACTGGCCCGGAAGTACGACAGCGTCCATGCCATCGTCGGTCTGCATCCCAATTACATCTCCGCCGCGCAGCCGGGTGACTGGGAGCAAATCGTCGAACTGACGAAGGCTCCGAAAGTGGTGGGCCTCGGCGAAACGGGCCTCGACAAATACTGGGACCACTCGCCGATTGAGTTGCAGGCCGAATACTTCGACCGCCATTTGGAGTTGTCTCGACAACTCGATCTGCCGTTCGTCGTGCATTGCCGCGAGGCCGAGGCCGAAGTGGTCGCGAAGTTGCGGCAACATGCTGAGCGAGGTCCGTTGCGTGGCGTGATGCACGCCTTTTGTGGCTCAACTGAAACGGCTGCGGCGTGTCTCGACATGGGGATGCACCTGTCGTTCGGCGGCATGGTGACGTTCAAAAAGAACGAAGCCCTGCGTCAAGTCTCGCTCACGGTGCCACTGGACCGAATGCTCGTCGAAACAGATGCGCCGAACTTGGCCCCGACGCCGTTCCGAGGCAAGCGCAACGAACCGGCCCACGTCCGACTGACCGCCGCCTGCCTCGCCGAGTCGCGCGGCCTTTCCAAGGAGGAGGTCGCCGCCGCGACAACTCAGAATGCTCGACGATTGTTCCGGCTGGCGTGAGGCGTGCGGAAGTCTGGATTGGACTTGGAGGATGAACAAGGTTGCCGCTTCAGGCCGCAGTACAGTAGTCCCGTCGCTCCGCCGACGGGACACGTGGAGTCGAGCGGCCCGCATGCGTATGAGACATCTCGGCACCGGTCCCGTCGGCGGAGCGACGGGACTACCGTAGGAATCAACATGGCCAAGAAGCAAACTCGCGAAGTGCTGGGCAAGGGAAAGTTCCTGCGGCTCGTCCGCGAAGGCCGTTGGGAATTCGTCGAACGATCCAACGCGCGCGGTGCCGTCGCGGTGATTGCCGTCACGGACGAGCGTGAGTTCATTCTGACCGACCAGTTCCGCCCCGCTGTCGGCCGCCGCGTGATCGATCTCCCGGCGGGCCTGAGCGGCGACGTGAAGGGACAGGAGGGCGAAGCCTTCGCCGTGTCGGCCCTGCGCGAACTGATCGAAGAGACCGGCTATCACGCCGACAAACTGGAGCACCTCGCCGACTGCCCGTCCTCACCGGGGCTGGCCTCCGAGATCATCTCGTACTTCTTCGCGAC
>JAYUFF010000839.1:0-4076 GCA_043738825.1 Schlesneria sp. | reverse complement strand
CCGATCGCCATCGGGTCGAGCTGATAGCCGAGATGCACCTTGTTGGCCGGGATCACCATGCGTCCCGCCGCGACTTCGTCTCGCACCTGCTCGGGCGTAAGGTGCGGTTCCCGCTCGGCGACGCGAGCCATCTGCGGCGTGATGATGCCGAGTCGAGCCGATTCAAGCTGTGTGATCGGCTCGAACCCGGCCGGCGGCTGCCACGCGGCGGCCTGCTCGTGGCTCATGCTGCCAGCTTGAGACCCGTATCCCGGACGAAGCGTCCAACCCTCGGGCATGAAGTCCCACGCGGTCTTCTCCGACGGCGCGGGCATCCCCGGCGTATCGGGCGAGGCAAACGTGAGCGCCCCCTCGCGCCCCGGCTTGATCGAGGGTCGAAGTGCAAAACTCCCCGGCGTCGTCCCCTGAGCGGTCGAGGACGGGTTCTGCCCGAGCGGCGGCAACTGATACGAACGATCCATCACGGCGGTCTTCATGCGAGGCAAACTCCAGCAAACATAAGCGATGACCGGCAGCCGGTCAGAATGGTTTCCAGCGGGCGGCATGGTAGTCCGCGCGGGGTGACTTTTCAAAACGGGCCGCGTAATCACACTGGTCACTGCGAGTATGTCGCCTACTCAATCCGAGCTTGTGATTTTTTCGCCACCGACCTTGCGTCGGTGGTTCAACGGCTTTTGCACTACTCAGGTTCCTCGAGAGTTTCGAGTAGCGCAGAAGCCGCTAAACCACTGGGGCAAGCCCAGTGGCGAAACAATCACAAGCTCGGAGCGAGAGGGCTACTTTGCGGAAGGCTGGTGGCTAGAATGGCGTCCATTGATGTTCGGCATTCTGATCGTTGAGAACTCTCCGATGGCAGTCAGGTCCATTTTGTCTGACTGCGCGAGATGCGGACTCGACAGTGTCCTCCCGAGATGTGCAGATGAATGACGAACCGTTTGGCTTGCGTTACTGGTTGACTCATGCGGCAGCGTCCGGGCCGGTGTTGGTGATGCTTGTCGTTGGCATCGTGGTTTGTTACCGGCAACGGCAGAGACGGCCTCGCGTAGCGCGGCTGCTCGGCGGGGCGATGCTGGCCGAGTTGTTCTGGCTCACATTGGGAGTCCCCGCGCTGTTCGCGGCATTCCAGAGGCTGGGCCTCTGGAGTGGGTTTCAGGCAGCCGAGGCGGGTGAGTTCGGTTGGGTAGTCCGTTCGATTCTGATGAGCCTGCCGTACGCCACGGTCAACGCGGCGATCTGGGGAACCGCGTTGTGGGCCGTGCTGAACGTGGAGGACTGGCAAACCAACTCGCCCGAGATGGCGGCAGACACAGGCGATGAATCTTCCGGATCGGCCGGTCACTTCGATGGAGACACCCCATGAGCAATCCGGCGACCATTCAACTGATGGCCTATCTCACGCACTTGATCGGATCGCTGCCGTGGGTGCTGGTGATGCTGGCAGGTGGTGCGGTCTGCTTGCGGCGGCTATCGATTCACCCGCGCGAAGGTTGGTTGGTCGGATCGGCCATCGCGTTGTCGCTGTTTGGCTCGTTAGGCGTTTCCAATGCCATCAACCTGATCATCCATTTCGTCCCGGGACTCATGGCGTCACTGACGACGGGACCTGGCGGCGTCAACTGGAAGTTTCAGCTTCTGTACGGCGTGCCCGCATCCATCGTCCAAGCCGCCGCGTGGGGCCTGATCCTTTACGCCGCCTTTGGCGAGGGAAGCGGCCCGAGGTCGAAGTATCTGGTCGAGGATGAGCAGTCCGAACAGAAGTCGGCTTGATGAGAAGGTCGCATCGGTGCGGTCGATGCTGTTCGACTCGAAAGGTGGCAGACGCGGGCGCGATCTGGTAGAGGATGCCTCGCCCACGAATCGGGTTGGCGACGAAGTGCGATCGACACGAATTGGCCGAGGCGCGCGGGCGGATGACTGAACGAAGCCCCCTCACCCTAACCCTCTCCCCGCAAGGCCGGGGCGAGGGGACTGGAAAGAGGCCCCTCAAGGAAGCAACTTGACATGACATACGACGTGTACGGTGTGGGCAATTCGCTGGTGGACATTCAGGCGCGGATTGATGACTCGCTGCTGGCGAAGCTGGAGTTTCCCAAGGGGATCATGACGCTGGTCGATGAACCGACTCAGGTCCGCGTGTTGGGATCGCTGCACGGCGTGAAGCTGAACCGGTGCGCGGGCGGTTCGGCCGCGAACACGATTGCCGGGGTGGCTGACTTCGGAGGGAAGGCCGCTTACGCAGGAAAGCTTGGCAGCGATGAGCTTGGTGAGGTTTGGTTGCAGGACATGCGAGACTTGGGTGTCTCGGTTGTGACACCTCAGGGCGACGGCCAGACGGGGACGTGTGTTTGTCTGATTACCGAGGACGCTCAGCGGACGATGCTCACGCATCTTGGGCTGTCGGCGACGCTCGGGCCGGACGACATTGATGAGGCTTCGATCAAACAGGCGAAGTACGTCTACATCGAAGGCTACTTGTTCGCGGGTGACTCGACGAAGGCCGCCGCCCTGAAGGCGATTGACTTGGCGAAGCGGCATGGCGTGAAGGTGGCCTTCACGGTCTCCGATCCGTTCCTGATCAACTTCAATCGCGAATTGTTCTGGGAGTTGATCGAAGGTCCTGTCGATCTGCTGTTCTGCAATCTGGAAGAGGCTCGCAGTTTGACCGGCAAGACGGACCCGATCGACTGCGCCCAGGAGATTCACCAGCACGCGGCCAGCGTCGCGTTGACGCTGGGTTCGGATGGCTCGCTGCTGATGCACGAGGGCCATTCGTATCCGGTGGAGGGAGTCAAAGTCACCGCGATCGACACGACCGGTGCCGGTGACATGTATGCGGCCGGAATTCTGTACGGCATCACGAACGGACTGAGTTGGCCGCAGGCGGGGCATCTGGCGTCGCACGCCGCCGCGCGCGTGGTGGCTCAGATGGGGGCGAGACTCGAACGCAAGTTCACTTCTGCGGAAGTGGCTGACTTGTTGAAGTAGTCCGCTGGATTCGGGTGTCGGCAAAGTTCCGTGGGTTTTCGGGCGGAATGCCGATAGACCGGGGACGGGTGACGGCTGAAGTCCGGCTCAGCTTTGTTAGCCGGACTTCTCTTCAGGACGATGCACCCCGGAGAGAAGTCCGGCTTTCGGAAAAGCCGGACTTCGAGATGGTTCCAAAGCCCCCTCACCCTAACCCTCTCCCCACCAGTATTCGTTCCTGATGACAGGGCGGGGCGAGGGGACCAGAGACATTTTCGACGGGAAGTGTTCGCGTGCCGTTGTTTCGCTCGTCCAGTAGTTCGTGCAAGAAGGCCGTTGCTCGTCATGAGCAGGTGGTGTTCTATCCGTCCTACGCCCTGCGAACCGTGGGCGGCACGGGCTGGTCGCTGGTGGTGCAGGGGCGAGTCTTCGATCCGCGCATTTCGTGGCTGCGTCGCCGGCCGATGCTGGCCATCGTGAAGCGGGTCATGCGGTTCGACCGCACGGCTGAGGAGTACTTTCGGACGCGAATGCGGCAGTTCCTGATGAGTGGTCTGCGCGGCCGGTCGGTCAGTGTCCGCATCGGTGGCCGCGAACATTTGATCGGTGAATCGGACTACATGGGCCTGTTTCAAGGGACGGTGGCGGTGACGGGAGAGGAGGTCTCGCGCGTCGTGGGCACCTCGCCGATTCACAACCTCTGGCTGCCGTTCGGAGCGGTCCTCCCCGAGAACGATTCGCGCGAGTATTCCGGCCGGTTGCAACTGATCGAACCGACGGGTGTGTCGATCATCTCGGACGTGGACGACACGATCAAACACAGCAACGTGCCCAACCGGCACGACCTGTTTCGGAACACGTTCACGCGCATCTTCACAGCGGTGGCCGGGATGCCCGAACTGTACCGCGAGTGTGCCGAGGCCGGGGCGGCGTTTCATTTCGTCTCGGGCAGTCCGTGGCAACTCTATGAGTCGCTGAGCGAGTTCTTTCACGCCGAGGGCTATCCGGCCGGTTCGTTCCACTTGAAGCGGTTTCGGATTCGAGACTCCGCGCGCAAACTGCGACCCACGCCGCAGAAGGCGCACAAGCGCGCCGCCATCGAACCGATCGTG
>JAYUFF010000838.1:0-4079 GCA_043738825.1 Schlesneria sp. | reverse complement strand
TGCATCTTCAAGAATCCGCGCGGTCAGCGCGCCGGTCAGTTGATCGAGCAGGCCGGGTTGAAGGGGACGCGCATCGGCGGAGCCGAAATCAACGACCGTCACGCCAACTTCATCGTCACGCACGAAGGGGCCTCGTCCAGCGATGTGCTGCGGCTGATGGACCTCGTCCGCGCCAAGGTGACGGAGCAGTTCGGAGTCGCTCTGGAGCCAGAAGTCAAAATCTGGTAGTAAGCCCGCGCGTTGGGCCAAGTACTTAGCCGCTGCCTGCGGCTTCGTCTCAACTCAGGGAGGAGATGAGATGTCGATGACTTCGTGTTGGTGCGGTTGTTCGCTGTTCGTCGCGATGCTGGGTGCAGAGAACCCGGCCCTAGATGGTCCGCCGTTGAAGGTGGCCTCGCCAGCGACGGCCACTTCAAAGCAGAAGCATTACGTCGTTCAAATCAAGTTGATCGAGGTCGATGAGCAGGGCCGCGAGACGGTGCTCGGCTCGCCCCAGGTCAAAACCACGGGCGGGAACGCCGGACTGTCGATCGACCATGCCGACGGTCGCCATTTTGACTTCACGATCAACCTGCGCAAGGGGAAGGGACCGAATGGTGCTTCTCCTGATCTCGCCCCGGCTGCGCCGCCGGGTGATGCCGGAGACGACTCTGTCGAGCGACGGCTCGATCAAAAGATCACGTTGCAGGCCGCGCAGCAGTCTCGCAAGGACGTGCTGCGCGAGGTGGCTCAGCAGGCGGGCATCAACATCGCGATCGACCCGGAAAGTGCGAAGTCGGTGAAGGTTCAACTGGAGACACTGATCGACTTCCAAGCGGACAGCGAATCGGTGTCGGAGATTCTCGACCGGATCGTGCAACCACTGAAGCTGGGCTACGCCGTGAAGCACGAGGTGGTGCTGATCGCCGTCGCGGAGAAGCTGCTTCCCGATCCGGAGGAGTATTCGGTCAAGACCTACGAGGTGGCCGATCTCGTCGCGCCACAGAAACTGACCGCCGACGCGAAGCCCGACTTTGCTCCGGTCATGCAGCGCATCAAGACATCCGTCCAGCCCGAGACTTGGGATCGCAAGGGAGGCTCGGCGACAATTCGGCCGTTCAACTCCACGTCCTCGCTGGTCGTCAGGCAGACGGCGGCGGGGCACATGGCCGTCGAACGATTGCTCGAAAAGATGCGGCAGGAGCGACCCAAGGTCATCGGTGAATAGGGTTGAGCGTCGAGGGTTGAACGTTGAGCGACAGAGTAGATGCTTTCGCTACTGCGTTTTTCTAACCCTCGACCCTCAACTTTCAACCCCTCGACCATCAACACCTCGGAAAGGACATGGCAACAATGCTGGAACACAAATCCTGGCGAGTGGCCGTGCTGGCGGGCGGCGATTCCGACGAACGAACCATCAGTCTGCAAAGTGGGGCGGCGGTGCAGCAGGCTCTGACGGCGCGAGGCCACCTGGCGCTGCATCTCGATCCGTCCGTTGTGGACCTCGCGGGCGTCGATTGGAGTCAATTCGATGTGGCGTTCCTCGCGCTGCACGGTCAGTTCGGTGAGGACGGTCAGGTGCAGCAGATTCTCGATGAGGCGGGCATCCCGTTCACGGGGAGCGGCACGGCGGCATCGCGTCTGGCGTTCAGCAAGTCGGCCGCGAAAGAACGCTTCCTCCAGTTCGGTGTGCCGACGCCAGCCTACTCATTGCTGCATTACACCGACGATGCGAGTCGCATCGGCCGAGTGACTGAAGAGATTGGCTACCCGCTCGTGGTGAAGCCCGATTGCCAGGGATCGAGCCTCGGCATCAGCATCGTGCGGTCGCCGGCCGAGCTTCCGCAGGCCATCAAGCTCTGCTTTCAGTTCGACGGCTTCGCCGTGATCGAAGCGGCGATCATCGGTACAGAATGGACAGTCGGCTTGCTCGACGAACTGGTTCTGCCGCCGATCCGCATCGAGACGGATCGCGAGTTCTTCGACTGGCACGCCAAGTACGAGGACGATTCCACACGCTACGTGTTCGACTTCCAGTTGCCTCACACGGTGATCGCTTCGATTGAGGATGCGGCTCGGGGAGCCTGCCGCTCGCTGGGGACGCGCGGCTTGATGCGCGTCGATCTGCGATTGGATGAGACTCTGCAACCGTGGGTGTTGGAGGTCAACACGATTCCCGGTTTCACCAGCCACAGCCTGGTCCCCAAGGCGGCCGCGCGGAGGGGGATCGAGTTCGGTGAGTTGTGCGAACGAGCGATTCGCGCGTGCCTGCCCAACCCACTACTTCACCCGCACATCTTGCCGAGGCCGTCTATCCGGCAGGCCCTCGACGGCAGATGAGGCTTCGCGCACAAGCGGCATCAATTGCCGCTCGGTTCGTTCCGATGAAGACGTTTAGCCGCAACGCCCACGGCGTGCGAGCGATCAACGGTTCGACCGCGTTCGCTCCCACGCCGTTGGCGTTGGGGCTAAACGTGGAAACGTCTCATTCATGGCCGCTCGAAGTAAGCCTCCGTCGAAATCGAATGCCTCATGGTGCCTGCTCCGTCTCCCGGTGATGACGACCTCTCGGCGACATCCGCCCCTTCGTGGGTGAGTGCGGTCTTTCGTCCCGCGCGCTTGGCAAAGCTGGCTCTGCTAGTCGGTGTCGTCACGCTGCTGCCGTATCTGATTCAACGTCTGCCCAGCCTCGCGTCTCGACCCGAGTACCGATTGGCGACCAAACAGATTCGCCTCGTTCCCGCCCCGGAAAACCCGGTTCCGAGCAACCTGCTGGATCAGGTGCGCGAACAAAGTAAGCTGCCGCGCGAGTTGTCATTGCTCGATGAGAAACTGGCGGCCAATCTGGCGGAAGCGTTTGCGGTGCATCCGTGGATCGAGAAAGTGGTCTCGGTTCGCAAGTCGCATCCCGCCACCGTGACGGTTGAGGTCAAGTATCGCGAACCGGTCGGCATGGTGCAGGTGAAGGGAGGCCGCTTTCCCATTGATGCGTCAGGCGTGGTGTTGCCACCCGGTGACTTCTCGGCTGCGGATTCGAAGCGCTATCCGACGATTCAAGGGCTGGTTCCCTCAAGCTCCATCCGACCAGGCCTGGCCTGGAAAGATCCGTCACTGTTGGCGGCAGCACGCCTCGCCGAACTGCTCGCCCCCCGCTGGAGCGACCTTCATTTGGAGTCGATCGTCGTCCCGAGTCGCTCGGGGCCAACCATCGACTCGTCGAAGATTGTGCTCGAATTACGGGCGAACGGCGGATCGAAAATCATTTGGGGTCGCGCACCGGGAACGGAACATCCGGGTGAGTTGACCACGGCTCAGAAAATTGGACGACTCGAAAAGTACCTGACCGAGTTCGGCGGGTTCGATCGTCCGAACGGACCCTATGAAATCGACATTCGACATTGGCAGGAAATTTCCCGCCGACCACTCGCACCGGGGCAGGCCAACTCGCGGAGCAACAGCACCCGCACTCGGCGGTGAGAACATGACTCACGTTCGTCGAAGTCCGGCTTTTCCGAAAGCCGGACTTCTCTCCGTACCGAGTCCTCCCAGAGGGAAGTCCGGCTAACAAAGCTAAGTCGGACTTCGACTTTCAACCCAATTGCCGCTCAGAGCAGCGTCTCGAGCAGCATCCGAATTTTGCGGAGTTCGAGTGCCCGATCGTTTCCCTTGAGCAGTGACGGAAGAATCTCGACGGAGAGCGCTCGCGCATAGTTGTAGCGACGCAACTGGCCGATGATCCGACTGTAATCGATCTCGCCCAAGCCAACAGCCACCTGCAATTCCGAGGGCAGAGTATCGCGCAGGTGTGTGTGATAAACGTAGGGGAAGAGCTGGTCATGCGACTGGCTGGCGAACCGGCTGCAGATGTAATAGCTCGGGTCGTAGGTGAGGCCCAATCCGGGAACGGCCTGGCATAGTTCGACAGCCGTCTGCGGATCCTCAGTGAGGAACCCTGTCTGCGTTTTGAGAGACAGGCGAATCCCAGAGAAGTTGGCCGCAGCGAGCCGACTGCGCAGTCGATCAATTTCCTCGTTAAACGGCGTTCCGACCGGAGCCGCCGGTAATGTGATCTGCGTGACCTTCAGCATCTTGGCCAGCCG
>JAYUFF010000837.1:0-10791 GCA_043738825.1 Schlesneria sp. | reverse complement strand
CACGGCGGACGGCTGTCGGGATCGTTGTCGAGCGTGAACAGCCGGCCAAACGCATCGAAACAACTGGCGTGCGGATTCCAGAAGCCGGTCGCCCAGCGTTCGAGCTTCGACCCGTCGGGCCGACAGCGATAGACGTTGCCTCCCTCGCCTCCGCCCGACAGCGTGGTGCCATCGCTGCCGATGAGCTTGTAGTCCGCACCCAGGTTCTCACCGAACCCGAAGAACATGTTGCCGAGGGCATCAAACGCAAACCCCGCCAGCCCGTTGTGCGGATAGTTGCCGGTCGTTTCGAGATGCACGAGCCGCTTGGTCTCATCGCACTTCAAATCGCCATCGGTGTCGGTACAGAGCAGGATCTCGCGGCGAGTGGCGATGAAAACGTCGAGAGTTGAGTGACGAGAGTCGAGAGCCAGAGGAAGAGCCTTGCCATCCTTCTTGTCTGGCTCTCGACTCTCGTCTCTCAGCACTCGACTCTCCAACCACACCGGCTTCACCGCGATGCTCATCGTGTGCGTCAGGCCGTCCTTGAAGACCGTGATCTTGTCCGCCTTGTGGTCTCGCCCCTTGCCGTCCGTGTCGGCGTCTTCCATCACGAGGACTCGGTCGGTCGGATGGCCTTTGTATCCCTCGGGAGGAAAGTGCGTGTTGCTTTCGATGGCCCAGACTCGCCCCGCATGATCGACATCGATCCCGGTCGGCGTCGCGATCTGAGGGTTCTCGGCGAAGAGTTCGATCTTCAGGCGAGGGTCGAGCGATCGCGGAGGCTCATCCTGCGCGACGGCTGTCTGTGCGGAAAGGGGCGAGCCAAGAGTACACAGCACGAGCAGGGCGAATCGAGACGCAGTCATGACGAGGTTCCCAAGGCTGGTGAGGAAATGACGGGCGGCATTGTGAGGCCGCACGCGGGGACTCGCAACCGGGTGACGAACCTCGAATTGCCCGGCCTGCCGGTCTTGAGTATTGTTGTCTCCGAAGTCGATCACGAATGTGCGAGGGAGTTGGCTATGGCTACGGTGCTGGTGACAGAACTGATGACCGCCGAGGAGTACCTCCGACTGCCGGACAACGGCGTCCTGACGGAACTCGTGCGTGGAAGGATTGTCAAAATGAACAGGCCGTTCACGGCGCATGGTTATTTCATGATCAGCATCGCTTCATTGTTACGGACATACGTGGTTCAACATGACCTTGGCAGAGTTGTGGGTGGCGATGCCGGCATCGTCACTCAGAGAGATCCCGACACGGTGCGCGGTCCTGACGTGGCCTATTACAGCTTCGAGCGGGTTCCACGCGGACCGATTCCGTTGGAGGGCTATTGGCCCGCGCCCGAACTCGTGTTTGAAGTGCGGTCGCCCGATGATCGCTGGAAACAGATTCACCACAAGATCGGCGAGTATCTCGATGCGGGTGTGTTGACAGTTGTCGTGGTCGATCCGGCCGTGCAGACAGCTCATGTGTTTTCAGCGGATCGTCCGGTCGAGACGCTGCACGTGGACGACGACCTCTCGCTGGAAGACATCCTGCCCGGCTTTCGCGTCGCGGTGAAGAAGCTGTTCGAGTGACGAGTGGTTACGTTCGCTGCTAACCATCCTGAAGTCCGGCTTTTCCGAAAGCCGGACTTCACTCCGCGGTGTGTCTTCCAGAAATGAAGTCCGGCTAACAAAGCTAAGCCGGACTTCGGCCTCACTTGCCGATGCAGAACTTGCTGAAGACGCGATCGAGGATGTCGTCGGTGTAGACCGCGCCCAGGATGCGGCCGAGATGATCGAGAGCTTCGCGGATGTCGATCGCGAGCAATTCATCTCCCGTCGCGTCGGACTCGGCCGCCTCTTCGGCTCGCGCGAGCGACTCGGCGACGGCTTCGAGGCTTTCGCGGCAGCGGGCCGCCGTCATCCCGAGCCACTGCCGACCGGGACCGCGCGAGGTCGCGAGCCGACTGCGCAACTGCTCGGCCAGGTCATCGAGTCCCTCGCCAGTGACAGCACTGATCGCGAGCACGGGATCAGCCAGAACGGAAGCGACCGGTGCGAACCCGATCCGGTCGATCTGCGTGGAGATTCGCAACGCCCTGCGCGACTGGGTCTCCGCCTGCGCGAACAACTCCTCGTCGAGATCGTGCTGCGTTGCGTCGAGCGTTGCGGACGAACACCACAGCAGGACATCGGCGTCTCGCAGTTGATCGGCTCGTTGATGTTGGGCCGATTGTGCGATGCCGGTCGAGTCGAGTTCCCAGCCCGCCGTGTCGATCAGGTCGAACGACAGTCCCTGCCAGTCGATGGGAGCCGACAGAAAATCGCGAGTCGTTCCCTCGCGCGGCGACACCAGCGCCGATTCGTTGCTCGCGAGACGATTGAACAGCGTGCTTTTGCCAGCGTTGGGAAGTCCTGCCAGAACGACCTTCGCTCGCGCACGGGACTGCATGCGGTCGGACGATTGTTGCAGCAGATTCTCGACAAAACGACGAGCCACTGCGATGCGGCCGATCAGTTCGCAACGACCGACAAACTCGATGTCCTCCTCGATGAAATCGAGTCCCGCTTCGAGATCGGCCAATAGTTCGAGCAGGTCGTGCCGCAGTTCGGCCAGCCGTCCCGAAAGACCTCCGGCCAGTTGGGCGAGAGCCGCTTGCAATTCGGTGTGGTCGTGCGCGTCGATCACTCCGAGCACCGCTTCGGCCTGCAACAGATCGAGCCTCCCGGCGAGGAAGGCTCGCAGTGTGAACTCGCCCGGCCGCGCGGGCCGCGCGCCGCGACGATGAGCCTCCGACAGCACGGCCTCCAGCAGCGGAGGCGATCCCGGCAGATGCAGCTCGGCAATCGGCTGCCCCGTGTAGCTGCGACGGTATGGCCAGAGATGGACCTCCACCGGGATCGCGGTTCGCGAGTTGGGCAGGTTCAGCACGCCCGCATGGACGGCTGCGATGCGGTTCGATTGCCAGCCGTCTCGATCCTGTGGCTCGAACCAGCCAGCCAGCACCTCGCGCACACCGTGCCCCGACAGCCTGACGATCCCGCGCGCAGCCGATCCGGGGGGAGAAGCCAGCGCGGCGATCGTCGCTTCGAGTGACAGGTCCATGACACGCTACCGCTTGCCGCGATTCTTCTTGTTCTTGCGGTCATCCTGATCGTCATTGCGCAAGGTTCTCTTCTTGAGCGAGACATCCTTGTCGGCGGCTTCGACCATGCTGTACCACCAGGTTGAAAACCACGATGGCTGCTTTGGTTCCGGTGGATTGCCGGGACCGGATGGTGAAGACGGCGGGCTCGGTGGTGGATTCAACGCCTCGGCCTTGGCTTTGCGTTCCAGCAGCGAACGCTCGGTCATGCTCCAGATGTTGGTGGCGATGAAGTACAGACAGAGTCCCGATGGCACCCGATAAAACATGGCCGCCATCAGGATCATCATGAAGCTCATCATCTTTTGCTGAGCGGCCTGTTCCTCGTTGGTCGGTGCCGGCATCGTCAGCTTCTGATGAATGTACATCAGCCCCGCAGAAATGCAGGGCAGCAGGTTGAATTCCGTCCAGTTCAGGAATGGCACCTTGAATCCAGCGGGAAAAGTAAACAGGGCGTCGGGCGAGGCGAGGTTCTCGAACCACAAGAACGGTTCCATGCGCAGCTCGATCGAACTGCCGATTGCGCGATAGAGGGCGATGAAAATCGGAAGCTGCAAAAAGACTGGCAGGCAGCCGCCGAACATCATCTTCGTTTGTTCGGCCACCAGTTCCTGGGAGGCCTTGATGTACTCCTCGGTGTTCTTGCCGTGCTTCGCCTCGAGTTCCTTTTGCCGCGCCGCGATCCTGGGCTGCAATTCCTTCATCTTCGCGGCGTGCTTGGCCTGGTGCTTGGAGAGCGGCATGAGCAGGGTGCGCACCAGAACCGTCAGCAGCAGGATCGCGATGCCGTAACTCGGGATGACTGCATGAAACATGTTCAACAGCCAGACCATTCCCCGGCAGATCGGATCGAACCAGCCGTAGTCCATGACCGCGCCGGCCGAGACCTGCCGAACCAACTCCTTCAGCTTGGGACCGGCGTACAGCACGAACTCGTGACTGATTTCTTCGTTTGCGGGAACGGTCAACTTCGGCGACGTGAGATCAACAGTGACATCGCTGTACTGCGGGAACTTCTTGTCTTCGGCCACGACCACGCAATCGGACTGTTCGATGGTGCGTTGCTCAAGCTGGTTGCCGAGCGGCATCACCAACGCGGTGAAATACAGAACATCGACGCCGATGTACTTGATGGGTCTCTTCGAGAGTTCGGCCTTCTTGGCCTTGACCTTCTTCACGACCTCGCCCGCCGCCAGCTTGCTCTCATCGACACTCTTGCCGTCACCAGTGACGAAGCCCATCCGCACGTCGCGGTACTTGTAGGTGTTGTCGGCATCTTCGAGCGGCACTCCGACCGGACCGCGCAGCGTGTAGTTCAACTCCTGCGGTCGCGGCGACAGATTTTTCAGCGTGACCGTCAACTTGAGCTGATAGCCGCGAGCGAGCGAGTCGCGCACACTTGGCTGCTGTGACTCGGCCGCCGTGAGTTTGTTGAGTTCAAAATGTTTCGCCAGTTCCCAGCGGCCGTCGGGCGTTTGCAGGCGGAACGTGACTGTGTTCTCTGTCTGCGCGGCGATCTCCCAGGGAGCACGATCGAGTGACTCGTTCTTGAGCAGATCATCGATCGCGGGGATTTGCAGTTCAAACGTTCGCAGTGAAGTCGCGATGTCGCTGCCCACCACTCGGAGCCGTTTGTCTCGACGGCCGAACGCGGGATAGCGAGCGCGATCGGTGAGTTCGATCGTGTTCACGGCCGCCCCGCGACTGTCGAGCTTCACCGCGAGAAAGAACTCGTCCAGCTTCTGCCGGTTGTCGTCACCGTCCTGCGGACCGAGCCAGACCGATTTGACGGGGTGCTTGGGCAACGGCGCGACATCCGGTTGATCGGCCTCAGCCAGCACCGTGTTTTGCGGCGCGAGCGCGTCGGCCGGAGCATCGGCATCCTTTGGCGAGACAGCGACCGCAGCCGCAGCGGGAGGCGGCTTGCGGGCAACGGGAGGAAACAGCATCGGATGGAGGACCAGATACCACACGTACCAAATCAAAATGGAGAGCGTGAAGAAGGTGAAAAAACGCTTCTGGTCCATGCTGCAAAGTCCGTCAAGTACTCAGGGGCCAAACCGCTCTGCGAGCGATCAGCCGCGCGCGAGACGAAACCGATCTGCACCGAATCTTCGGTGACAGCGGCATCTCGGAAGGATCAACGACCGTCTTTGAGGCGGTCGCCGAGGAAGTTGTCGAGGTCGGCGATGGCGTAAATCTTCTGAGCGGTCTTGTTGAAGTCGTACTCCACCCGCTTGAAGTGGACCGTGTTGCCGTCCAGAACAACGTAAGAGGATCTCGGATCACCGTTGCGCGGCTGGCCGACCGAGCCGACGTTGACCAAGACCTTTTTCGGACCCAACTCGTACTTGAAATCAATCTCTTCCGGCGCGAGGAAATTCAAATCTTCGGTGAACACACCGGGGATGTGCGTGTGGCCTTGGAAGCAATACTTCTCGACCAGTGAGAAGATGCGTTCCATCTTGCGCTGGTTGTAGATGTCCTCGGGAAAGACGTACTCGTTGAGCGGGTTTCGCGCGGAGCCGTGAACGTACATGAAGCCCGGCTCGCGGTGGACTCGCGGCAGTTCGCCAAGGAACTCCCACCGCTTGTCGGAATTCGCGCCTCCGCCCGATTCGAGTTGTCGTCGCGTCCAGAACACGGCCCGCTCGGCACTGGCGTTGAAGCCCTCGGGATCGAACAGCGCCGCCTGATCGTGATTGCCGAGCAGGCACAACTTGCACGAGTAAACGCGGTCGATGCACTCACACGGATTGGGACCGTAACCGATGATGTCCCCCAGACAAAAGACCTCGGTGATCCCCTGCTGTTTGATGTCGGCGAGAACCGCTTCCATGGCCTCCAGATTGGCGTGGATGTCGCTAATGATGGCACGCAACGCAGATTCCTTGCATCTATTTCGCCTGCGGCGGGAATGGAAAGACTCGGCTGTTCAGCGCAGCAACCGCACGACGGATGCTGCCAGCGGCAACTGGACCGAGTTCACCCCACACTTCAAACTTTGGGCGGATGATAAGGGGGGCCGATGTTCGCGGCAAGCATCGACGGCAAGCGGGTTTTCAGGGCTTCGCCGCTTCGCCCCCTTTTGTCTCAAGCCGATTGGCTCTGGCAACCTGCCACCGTGGAACAGCCTTTGTTATGCTTCGGCCCCGCCTCGCCGGGGCGCTCGACCGCACCCGTTGAACTTCGACGACACCGACTTTGGGGAGATGCCACGTTGCCAACACTTCAACAAGCTGATTTGGTGCAGTTCTCGACCGCTCTGTTTCGAGCTGGGGGAGTCGATCCGTCGGAAGCCCACCTCGTCGCCGAAAGCCTCGTGCAGGCGAACCTGCGCGGGCACGACTCGCACGGCGTGATGCGGATTCCGTCCTACATCCAGAGGGTGCAGGATGGGTCGCTCAACCCGAAGGCCCACCTGACCATCGAAAAGGAGTCGGCCAGTTCAATCGTCGCGGACGGCGGCTGGGGATTGGGGCAGGTTCTCGCGCAAGAGTTGACGAGTCGCCTGATCGCGAAGTGCGAGACCTCCGCCATCGCGTGCGGGACGCTGCGCCGCGCGGCCCATATCGGGCGGCTGGGCGAGTACGCCGAGATGGCCGCCGCGCGCGGATTCACGGCGATGATCGTGGCCAACACTCACGGATCGGGACAGCGCGTGGCCCCTGTCGGAGGCAAGCGACCGCGACTGGGGACCAATCCCATCTGCATCGGGATGCCGGGCGGAGCCGACGGCCCGTTCGTGTTCGACATCGGCACGAGTGCCACCGCCGAGGGAAAAGTCCGCGTCAAGAAGATCGCCGGTCAACCGATCCCGCTCGGTTTGGTGCTCGATCCCGATGGCAACCCGACCACCGATCCCAACCAACTCTACGGTGATCCGCCGGGAACGATCCTGCCGCTCGGCGGCGATCAGGCATACAAGGGATTCGGTCTCGCGTTCATGATCGACCTCATGGCGGGTGGCCTCTCGGGCGGAGAGTGTCCGTTCGCAAGTCCGCCGCCGCCGCTCGGCAACTGCGCCGTGTTCTGGGTCATCAACCCCGAGTTCTTCGGCGGCTCATCGCATCTGCTGGGCGAAGTCGGAAAGCTCGAAACCTACGTGCGAGACGTTCCGAGAATCGACGGCGTCAAAGAAGTGACGCTCCCCGGCGACCCCGAACGCCGCACCCTGGCCGACCGCCGCGCGAAAGGCATCCCGCTCGACGACGGCAACTGGAAGGCACTCGTTGAGTTGGCGAGCAAGTTGGCTGTGAAGCTGCCGCCGGTCTCGTGATGAAGAGACTCCATCACGACAGTGACGAGGGGCAAAGACTCCAACGGAGTCCTTCGGTTCCGTAGGGGTCGCCGACGCCTTGAGCACTCACTTTCACCTCAAGGGTTGATCTTCAAAAAATATACAACGCACTGCGGCGAATTGAAAATCGTCACAATTCACTCCAAACCGGCTCAGTACGGATCAGTATGCCCTGCGAGTTTTGAGTCTCTCCGTACTGGCTCCGTAACTTCCGTAGTCCGTCAGACCAAATCATCGTCCGGTCCTGCGTGGGCGAGTTTCCTCGCATCAGTCGGTCGGAGTGGGCGGCTCGTTGGGGATCTTCGGCGAAAGAGGTCAGGGACGTACTAACAGCCTGTTGAAATCACCTGTAGGGTGGGACAAGCTCGCTTCGAGCGCCGGCCCACCATCAGAAGTCGCTGTGTTTTAGGGTGGGCCGGCGCGTCGAAGCGCCGCTGGTCCCACCCTACGTTCCTTTTTCAACAGGCTGCTAATTGCCTGCGATTCTGCCGAGTGGATTTTCAGTACATTCTTCCGCCGCGCGGGATCGACGATGGACGATGTCGGCAACGCGCGGCCGTGGCTTGAGTTTCAGAATCTGCTTTGATCGCGATGACATCGCCAAATAGAAAGTTTCGTGTGCTGCGTGGAGTTGCAAGTTTCTGCTTCTGACGCATCAATGGCGTCCAGATCAATCGGCGTCACGAATTCTCGATCAGTTTTCGAGTGTGGAAATCGACCAACCTGGCCAGTCAGTGTCAGGCCATCGAATTGGAGTTGTGATCTTGCCTCCTTCAGCGAATGAAGACGCGGTCAGTGTGATGACGGCCACGTCACCGAGCCTGTTGGTTCGGGTGCGCCAGCATGAGGTGCGCGCGTGGGAGCGGTTGGTCGAGTTGTACTCGCCTCTGGTGCAGCGCTGGGGGATGCGCGGGGGATTGCGTGACGCGGACCTCGCCGATCTTGGGCAGGAAGTGTTTTTGGTCGTTCACCAGCGGATCGAGTCCTTTCGTCGCGAAGGGGAGCGAGACAGCTTTCGAGGCTGGCTGTATGGCATCACGCGGCACAAGGTCGCCGATCAACAGCGGCGTCGCGCGCGGCGGCCCGTCGCAGAGGGAGGGACCGACGCCCAGAGGCGACTCGAACAGGAGCCTGCCTCGCAGTTGCCGGACGAATTGACCGACGCCGAACACGCGAACGATGAGGCTTTGGTTGTGCGACGTGCTCTGGAACTGGTGCGGTCTGAGTTTCAGGAACCGACCTGGCGCGCCTGTTTCGAGATCGCCGTCCAAGGTCGCGCGGCGAGCGATGTCGCGGCCGATCTGGGGATGTCCGTCGGAGCCGTCTATGTCGCCAAGTCCCGTGTTCTCAAGCGTCTGCGCGAGGAATTGGCCGACTTGGCGTGATGATGCCTGGAACCGCGAGACCGCCTGTCGATCAAATCGTGTAAGCGCCGGGCGATGTCTAAATAGGACGTGACATCTCACGTGCGGCAAGAAAAATCATTACCCATTGAAGCCTGACGCGCAAGCGAAGGACGCTGATCTGATCCTTCGCTTGCGCGTCAGGCTTCAATTAGATGACTGCCGCAACTCCAACAACACTCCTCCGACGAGACCGATCATGTCGAACGCCAGCGATGGATGTCCCCGTCGTGAGGAATGGATGGCTCTGGGCGCTGGGTTGGTTGATGACGAGCGGGCGTCTCGATTGGGCGAGCATCTCGACCGGTGCGATACCTGTCGAGAGGTGATGGAGACCGTTCACAGCCTTGATCCGCTGGAAGTGGTCCTGCGGCGACAGCCGGAGGAGGGAGCAGTCGCCATCGCGGCGTCCGTGGCCGAGCCGGTGATCGCGCTCGAAGCGGAAGGCGTTTCACTCGATCGATTCACCAAGCAACTGATCGAGAGCGGTCTGTTTGAGGCCGACGAGTTGCAGTCTCTCCGACAGCGCTTCGTCCCCTCGAAACCAACGGTCGGTGTGCAGGAGTTTGCCGACAGCCTGATCGGCGAGGGACGGCTGACGGCCTATCAAGCACAGACGGTGCTGGGAGGCAAAGGGAAGACGCTGACTCTGGGCAGTTACTTGCTGCTCGACAAACTCGGTCAGGGGGGCATGGGTGTCGTGTACCGGGCGCTGCATCAGCGGATGAAGCGCGTGGTGGCGTTGAAGGTGCTGTCACCTCGGCTGAACACGCGACCCGATCTGGTTCAGCGGTTCCAGCGCGAGATGCAGGCGGCGGCGCGGCTGTCGCATCCGAACGTCGTGCGCGCGTTGGATGCCGAGATCGCCGGGACGCGGCGATTCCTCGTCATGGAATTCGTGGCGGGAGACGATCTGGCGCAACTGGTCAAACAGCGGGGGCGGATGTCGGTGGCGCTGGCTCTCGACTGTGTGCTGCAAGCGGCGCGCGGTCTCGACTATGCGCATCAACAGGGGATTGTGCATCGTGATGTGAAGCCGTCGAACCTGCTGCTGTCCGGCGATCCGTCGCTGCTGGTCCCTCGCAAGAACGAGACTTCGTTTCCCACGGGCGGCGCGGGGACATCGAGCAACCCGGTCACTTCGGGCAGCGGTGTGAACCTGCCTCCGACGGTGAAGATTCTCGATCTCGGTCTGGCCCGGATGACGGGAGACCTCGCGGCTGCCGAGTTGACTTCGACGGGCGCGGTCATGGGGACCATCGACTACATGGCTCCCGAGCAGGCCACCAACACCAAGCACGCCGACGCGCGGGCCGATGTCTATTCGCTCGGGATCACGCTCTGGTTCCTGCTCACCGGTCGGGTGGCCTACGCCGGTGACTCGCCGATGGCGAAGCTGCTTGCGCATCGTGAGGGGCCGATTCCGTCGCTGCGAACACTCCGCAGCGACGTGCCCGGCGAACTCGATCGCGCCTTCCGCGTGATGATTGAGAAGCGGCCGGAAGACCGTTACCCGAGCATGAGTGCCGTGATCACCGTTCTCGAACACCTGCAACGCAACCTGTCGCCCGAGTTGCTGGCCGCAGCTCCCTTCCTGCCCCCCGACGAAGGAGAGAGCTTGGCCATTGAGATTGGTGGTGGCATGCGCGTCGTGATTGACGGCGAGGAATCCGCCGATGGCCGCCCAACGGAAGACGATTCTCAAGAATTGGATTCTCTGGGCCATTCGACGATCGCGTATCAGGCCGCCGTCTCCAGCGACACCGCGCCGACCGTCATCACCGGCGCGTCGAAGCCTCGCACGACAGACCTGACCTTGAAGTTCAGTGACTCGGACAAGGGAGTGACTCGCGCATCGCAGCGTCTGGTGACGCGCATCGCCGCCGTCGGCGTGCTGGCTCTTGTCGCGCTCGGAGTCATCTTTCGAGACCGCTTCGTGACCAAGCCGACGGAGGTGGCGAAGCGGACGAGCG
>JAYUFF010000836.1:0-1508 GCA_043738825.1 Schlesneria sp. | reverse complement strand
GCCTCGACCAAGCCGTTGCCGCGCCCGCGCAAGCTGAGCTTCAAAGAACAGCGCGAGTTGGCAGAGTTGCCCAAGCAGATCGACGCCCTCGAAATCGAACAGCGTTCGCTGCACGAGGCGATGGCCGCGCCGAGCTTTTATCAACAGGACGGTGCCTCGATCACGAAGGCTCGTCAGCGATTGGAGGCTCTCGAACAGGAACTCGCGGTGGCATTCGATCGTTGGCAATCGCTGGAAGCGCTGTCGCAGTGAGATGAGCGGCAGAAAATGATCTACCACACTAGAGGCGGTTTCAAAACCCAAACAGTAGCCCGCAGCGTGAGCGAGGGCGTCGTGAGATCCAGCACGCGATCGCCCTCGCTCACGCTGCGGGTTGGTATGAGTGAAACATTTCCAGCCGCTCGCCATAATCCGTCGGTGCCAATCAGCAGCCACCCCCTCTTGCGAGACCACTCATGAAGATCACCTTTTACGGCGCGGCGGGCGAAGTCACGGGGAGTCAGCATCTGATCGAGACCGACACGCTGCGCGTGCTGCTCGACTGCGGCTTGTTCCAGGGGCATCGGGCCGAGTCGCGGGAGAAGAACGAACACTTTTTGTGTCATCCCAAAGAGTTGAGCGGCGTCATTCTCTCGCACGCTCACGCGGATCACTGCGGGAATCTGCCGGGCCTGTACAAGGCCGGTTATCGCGGGCAGATCTTCTGCACGCCCGCCACGGCCGATGTCGCCGAGATCATGCTGTCCGACAGTGCCCACATTCAGCAGGAAGATGCGAAGTACCTGCAACGCAAGCTGGAACCGGGCCATCCTCCCGTCGAGCCGCTCTATGACGACGACGATGTCGCGGGAGTGGTCAAGAGTTTCGTGACGATCCCCTACGGCGAGTGGCATGACCTCTCCAAAGACTTCCGGATGCGGTTCTCGGACGCGGGGCATATCCTCGGTTCGGCAATCACCGAGATGGAGATTCAGGAAAAGGGAGACTGGAAGCGCGTCGTGTTCACGGGCGACCTGGGACGACGCAACATTCCGCTGCTCCGCGATCCGCAGTTGGTCGCCGGTTGCGACGTGCTCATCACCGAATCGACCTACGGCAACCGAGTCCATCCGAAGGCGGACGACATCAAGCAGCATCTCAAGCGGATTCTGAAGCGAGCCGCCGAACAAGGCAGCCGCGTGGTGATTCCGGCGTTCAGTCTCGGCCGCACGCAGACGCTGGTCTATTTCCTGAACGAGCTGTTCAATGCGGGCGAGTTGCCGGACATCCCGGTGTTCGTCGATAGCCCGCTGTCAAAAGAAATCACATCGGTCTACCGACAGCATGGCGACGCGATGGACGTCGAATTCCAACAGGCATTGCAGTCGGACAAGGATCCCTTCTCGTTCCCGAACCTCAAGTACATCGGTTCGCAGCAGGAGAGCATGGCGCTCAACTATCGTCGCGGTGCGTTCGTCGTCATCGCCGCCAGCGGCATGTGCGAGGCGGGCCGCGTCGTGCATCATCTG
>JAYUFF010000835.1:0-4080 GCA_043738825.1 Schlesneria sp. | reverse complement strand
TACGCGGCGGCTCACGACTTCATCGGCTTCGCCACCGATGAGCTTCGTCACCGCAAGGCTCTGAACGTCCCACCGTTCTCGAACCTCGGTCGCGTCATCCTGCGCGGTCCCGACGAGAAAGAGGTCAAAGCCTACGCGGACAAGGTCGGCGAACTGCTACGCGCCGGTGCGAAGGAGTTGTCACTGGAGGTCCGTATCCTCGGCCCGGCCCCGTGCCTCATCACACGGCTCAAGGCGAACTACCGCTACCACCTGCAACTGACCGCCCCCGAGTTGTCATCGCTGCAACGCCTCTGGCTGCACGCGGCCCCTCAGTTCCCCAGCCATCCCGATGTCGAGTACGTCGTGGATGTCGATCCGCTGAATTTGCGATGACGGGATCGTTGGAGGATGGGCACTCCTGCCCGTCCCGCCTTATGCTTGTCTACTCGCCCCGGCTTGGCGAGGGAGAGTGTTGGAACGCATTTCAAAACTAGCCCGACGCGCGAGTGAGGGCTGGACGTTCAATGATTGCAAAGCCCTCGCTCGCGCGTCGGGCTAGTTTTGACATGTGCTGTAGTGGCAACATAAACACCGGACGGGCAGGAGTGCCCATCCTACAAGAGTTCGATTCATGCTCCCCTTCACGACACCATTGCAATTGTGCAAACCGGCTTCGCGGCGCGAGGTGCTGCGGTTGGGGGCGCTGCTGCCGGTGGGACTCACTCTGCCAACGCTCCTAGCCCGACGAGCCGCCGCTTCGGGCGCGAAGCCGATCCGGGCGCGAGCCAAGTCGTGCCTGATCGTCTTCATGGAGGGCGGGGCCTCGCACATCGACTTGTGGGACATGAAGCCAAACGCGCCGTCACAGATTCGTGGCGAGTTCAAGCCGATCGCCACGCAGACGCCCGGCATCACCGTGTGCGAGCACATGCCGATGCTCGCCCGGCACTGGCACAAGCTGGCGCAGGTCTGCTCGGTGACGCATGGCATCGTCGATCACAACGCGGGAGCATACTACGCCCTCACCGGTCGGCACCCCGTCGATCAGGGGAAGCTGATCGTCTCGGAATCGCCGAGCAACTTTCCGCCGTTCGGGTCCGTGATGTCGAAGCTGCGGCCCTCGACCGGCGACCTGCCGAGCTTCGTCCATGTCGGCGAGGTCATGTCGAACAACAACTTCGACATCCCCGGTGAGATGGCCGGCTTCCTCGGCGGCGCACACGATCCGTTCGTCACGGGCGATCCCAGCCTGAGCGGCTATCGCACGCCCGGCCTCACACCGCAGCCCGATCTGTCGCTGAACCGGCTCCACCGGCGAGACGAGTTGCTATCCAATCTGGATCGGTCGCTCGGCCGCCTCGGCGACGATCCGGTCGTCGCGCGGATGGACCAGTTCCAGCGCAAGGCGGTCGCGATGATCACCTCTTCCAAAGTACGCGAAGCATTCGATCTGAGCCGCGAACCGCAGTCCGTTCGCGAACGGTACGGTCTCGACAAGGGGAGCAACCGCGCCATCGAGGCCCGCAAGTTTGGCGGCCTGCCGCACCTGGGGCAGAGCATGCTGCTGGCCCGCCGGTTGATCGAGGCGGGAGTCCCGCTGATCACGCTCGTCACCGGCCGCCGCATCGATCAGGCGTGGGACACGCACCGCGATCACTTCCCGCTGCTGAAGCAATCGCTGCTGCCGCCGTTCGACCGGACATTCTCCGCGCTGCTGGAAGACATGACGCAGCGCGGCCTGTTGGACGACACGCTGCTCGTGGTCATGGGCGAGTTCGGCCGCACGCCCAAGCTCGGCGACGTCACCTCCAACGCGGGAGCCGCCGCCAACGGCCGCGATCACTGGCCCTACTGTTACTCGGTCCAGTTCGCCGGCGCGAGGATCACGCCCGGCCTGATCTACGGCTCCTCCGACAACCAGGCCGCCTACCCCAGCCGCGACGCCGTCACCCCCGAAGACATCGCCGCGACGATCTACACGCTGCTCGGCCTCCCCCCCGATGTCGAACTCCACGACAACCTCGGTCGTCCCCATCGAATCCTCCTCGGCCAGCCGATTGAGGCATTCGTGACGTGATGTGCCGTCCAAGGCTTTGCGCAGGTTTGAATGAATTGAAGTCGAGGCTAAGTAGAACCGCATTGATCTCTGGGCAGTCACGCTCGCCAAGAGCGTGGGGAATTCGCGGAAAACCCACGCACTTGGCGAGCGTGGCTACAGAATTTCTTCGGCGTGTCCACTTAGAATCGACGCCCTGAAGACTCACTGTGAGTCCCTGACAGACACTTGAACTGGAGAGAACGATGAAACGATTCAAATCAACCATGCTGTGTCTTGTCGCCGGCTGCTGGGTCGCAGTGACGATCCCCGTTTTGGTCCCTGTCGCTCCGGCGGATGTCACCAAGGCCAGCAGCCCCTACTGGCAGGCCCTGAACGTGCGAGACTTCGGGGCGACCGGCGACGGCGTGACCGATGACACCCACGCGATTCAGTCGGCCCTAAACGTCGGGCAGGCGTGCCTCGTGCGAATCCCGGCCGGGAAGTACCGCGTCTCACAACTGAAGATTCCGGCCGAGTGCCGCGTCCTTGGGGACGGCTGCAACCAGACGTGGCTCTGCCCGATCTTGGGGCCAGAATCCGTCGAAGGGCCGATCCTCACCGATCAGGGGAACGCGCAGAAGATTCAAATCGAGCATCTCGGCATCTTGGGTGAGAACCGAGTCTCGAAAGGGCTGGTCGAGTTGGGCTACGGCAAGGAACAGTGGGGCACGCAGGGCGTCATCAGTGCCTGCCAGTTCCGCGACTGTGCGGGCTACGGCGTGAGGCTGAGTCAGAACATCAGCCTGATTGAGAAGTCCTACATCTTGCGTTGTGGGACGGCGCTCGATGTGAGCGGCAACAGCTTCGCGATGCGGCACAATCAGATTCTCGGGGCGAAGGCCATCAACATCCAGTCGCCATGCTTCATCGACAATCTGGAGATCGAAGCTCCGCAAGGACCGGTCGCCATCCACTTCGGACGCCGAGCCAACATCACGGGCTTGCACGTCTCGCTGTCGCAGTCGCTCACGCATGCGATGGAGTTCGAGCAGAAGGCGGGCAGTCTGATCGGTTGGCTGTTCGATGCGAAGCCCGGCGCGAAATGCAAGTGGGCCAAGTATCCGGGTGGTGAGATCGACAAACCGGGCAACTTTGCTTGGTGAGGCCGACTATCGCCGCACAACAGGCCGAGGGCGACGGAGTGATGGGATGACATTCGGCCCGATCTCCGGACGCCAATTCGGCTCGGCACCGGGACCGAGGCCCGCGTGGACTCGAAAAAAACGTGGCGGTGCATCACTATGCCCGCCGACCGACGCTTGGCTCGGAGTGTTCCGGACGCACTGAGCGTCCGGAACACGGTTGAGATTCAGAGCCTATCCGAGAGCCGTAGGCATCGGGACTGGCACTCACCCGCAGCGTGAGTGTGGTTCTCAGTCGGATTTCCGACAGACCCACGCATCCCTCACCCCGACGACACATTGAATTCAAGGAACCCTGTCCATGTTGAAGCGAGTCCGTTCGCGAATGCTGCTCTCTGCCGCAGCCATTGCTCTCTGCCCGTGGCTGGCGATGGCTCAAGAGACGACCGACGAGAAGCTCTTCACCCAAGTCCCCGCAATCGCAGCGGCGGCGGGCCAGTCGGCTCCTGAGAAGACCGAACAGGCCAAGCCAAACCTCTTCGCAGAAGGACCGGCTCCCAGTTGGATTTGGGGAGCCGATCAAAACAAGAAGTACTTCGTCAAGAAAACGTTCACCGGCGGAGCACAGTTCGCCCACGTGAAGGCAACGTGCGACGACTCGATGAAACTGTTTCTAAACGGCAAGGAGATCGCATCGGGCGACTCCTGGAAGGAGCCCGTTCAGATCGACATCAAGGGGATGCTCAAACCCGGCGAGAACGTGATCGAGGCCGAGATCGTCAACTCGGGCGGGATCGCGGGCTTTGTCGCCAAGATCGTGCTGCTGGGTCGAGACGGCAAGGACCGGTATGTCGTGACCGACGACTCGTGGCAGGTTGCCGAATCGCGCGATGCCAAGGAGTGGGTCGCCGCGAAAGT
>JAYUFF010000834.1:0-4083 GCA_043738825.1 Schlesneria sp. | reverse complement strand
ATCGTAGGGTGGGCATTGCCCACCACAATGCGTTGTGAGTTGGTGGGCAATGCCCACCCTACATTTTGTGAGCCGCCGTATTTGTTAGGCAAAGCCCCCGCTACTTCCCGGCAGGTTGGGTTCCGTTGCCCGTCAGGCGGGACGTTCCGAGTCCGCGCGCCGACTCGACCGAGAAGACGTGAGTTGGCGGGAGGTTCTTTTCGAGGATCGACAACGCGCGCCGCCACAAGCCTTCGTCGAGGACCGTTTGTGCGTCCTTGCCTTCGGGTAGGCGCGTGATACCGAAGACATCATTGCTCAAATCGTGCTTCGACTCCCAGACCGCCTTGCCTCCGGCTTCGTAGGCGACGCGCACCACGACTCCCTTGCGCTGGACGGTGATGTCCGGGCCACGAGCGGCACCGCCCAACGCTTGCAGTGTGATCGTGCCCGTGACATTGGCAGTGGCGATCGTGACCACCAGTTGAACGGGTGCGCCCTCCTTGATCGTCAGGTCGTTGCTCTGGATGACCCCTTCAATGAGTGTTCGCGCCTTTTGTGCGAAGCCCTCAACGCCAGGCGGACTGACGACATCGAACTTTAAGCCGACGGAGGCTCCGGGTCGGACGAGGGCTTGGGCGTCGAATTTCTTGTCTGTCAACAGTTTCGTCGTGGCGGGTTCGGGCAGAGCGATGGCCGTGATCTGGCCCGCCTTTCCTTTTCCCGAACCGGCCAGCCAGAAACGACCGTCGAAGGATTTCTGACCGAAGGTCACGTTGTCCTGCGTGCCGTAGATGTAGGACCACAGGACGGCCTTGCGTGTCACATCGACCAGCATCAAAGCTCGATCGACGTTCACCCCTTTGCCGGTGGCGGTCATTTCACTGGTTTTGGGGCTGCCCAGCAGCACCTCGTTCTCACCGCACCAGATCAGTGGCGCGACCGCTTGCGGTGTCGGCACTGTCGTGGGCGAGCCGGTGGCCAGATCGATGACGATCACGGCGGTTCCGGTTCGGCCGACCGTCAGCACGGCGAGCCGATCTCCCTTGGGGGAGAACGACAATGCCTGGACATCGGCTTCGAGCGGCACGCTGCCCCGCGACTGGCCCGTCAGCGTGTCGCGCAGTTCGACCATTTTCTCGGCCGAAGTCGCGATGAGTTTGCCGCCGGGCGAGACCGCCACGTTACCGGCGTCATCGACCGCGTAGATCGGCTCGCACGACGGCAGACGGAACGCGATCAGGTGATCGTCGAGACTGCACGCGGCGACGGCGTTCGTATCGAGGAAGACGGCGGACGCGATCTCACGCTTCTGCTTTTCGCCTTCGTCCTGGAACGGTCGGCAACCGGCGATGTGAGTCCCATCCGCCGCGAAGACATCGAGTCGTCCTTCGCCGTCAATCGCTTGAACGAGCACTCGGGTGCCATCGGGGCTGACGGCCATCAGTTCGCACGGATAGTCGATGTCGATGCGACCAACCGGGGCGCGCTTGGCGGCATCGTACAGTTCGAGCCAGTTCGCGCGACACGGCACGGGTGGGATGCGGACTCGAATCCGGCTGCGGTTGTTGCCGGTGACGAGATGCGTGCGCGGGACCACTCCTCTGATCGAAGCCTGTGCCTCGTCTTCGTCATCGGTCATGCGGATGCAGGCGATTCCGATGTCGGGCCGCGAGAATTCGAGTTCCCGCGCACGACCGTCACCCGACTTGAGCGGGATGGTGCCGGCGAACTTTCCTTCGCTCGGAGCCGGATCGGCGGCGGCCTTCCAGGCGGCGTCCATCGCCGTGCGGTTGGCCGCCTTGTCTCGATCAAACGCGGTCAGTTTGGGGAGCTTGGCGTCGAACATCAGCCCGCCCGCCGCAGCGACCTCCTTCGCGCGGGCGATGTCGTCCGCTTTGACTTCCAGCGGCGACAACACAGCGGACTTGTTCGTCCCTTCCCACGCCGCGATCGCCGTGTCGGAGAGGACTCGCCGGGTGAGCCTCGTGGCGAAGTCGAGCGACGGTTTGGGGAACCCGAACACGACGCTCTTGGACTCGCGGTCGATGACATACTGTCCGCTCAGCAACAGCCGTTTGCCGTCGGGAAACCATTGCAGACTCGACTTGCTGCTCAACATGTCACGTTTGCGCTGCTCGGGATTGGGCAGTTCAAAATCCGAGACGATCGCACCATTGGTCACGTTCCAGATGACGATTCGCTCGGCCTTGTCGGTGAACGAATCGGCATAGGCCGCCGCCAGTTCTGTTCCGTCTTGAGAAAAGGACAGGCCAAACAGATCGGGACCACGAACGGCAAACTCAATCGAGCCGGCCTTCTCACCCTTGTCGAGGTCGTAGATGTCCACGGCCTTCGTCAGATAGTCAGCCACGACCGCGAGAAACCGTCCGCCAGGACTGAAGGCATATCGGGGATCGGGCTGCCCCTTGTCGCCCATGGTGATTTGCCACTCCAGATCGCCGGAGGGAATCTTCCAGGTGAGGATGCCTCGATGCACGTTCGACAGCGCGACCACGCGTTTCGATGTCGGCAGGCAGACTTGGGCCACGTTGAATTTCTGACTATCGACCGCCAGCGCACCGAGTGTCTTCTTGCCCTTGATGTCATAGACCTCGACGCCGCCGCCCGTTCCTTCATGTCGGAACCACGCGACATAGCCGCCGTCGGGACTGAAACCAATCCCACGGCCGGAAATGCGCGGACCCTTGACCGTGCCGCTCTTTGCACCCGTGACGAGATTCCAAACCTCGCGAGATTCCTTGATTGAACCGTTCTGGCCGACCAACACGAACGGACTCGGCGTGTCCGGATAGGTGACGAAGTTGTCCTGGATGAAACCGTCCACCGTCTTGATGTTGAACTTCTTCGCGTCGTTCATTGCGATCGGCTCGGCAGGCGGATCGACCGTGACCTTCCAATCCTTGACCGGCTTGAAGCCCTGCGTGTCTTGAATCTTGTTGAACCCCGACGCGGCCGCCGGTCCCCTGGCCGCGTTGGCGGGTGGAACCACCGGATTCGCTGCAACTCCGGGAACGGCCGGGTTGGGCTGAGCCGCGTTCGGAGGCACCGCCGCATTCGGAGGCACCGTTCCCGGAACGGCCGGATTCGCGGGCGCGGGATTGTTCGCAGGTGGCACGACGGGATTGTTCGCAATCGGCTGGCCATTGTTGACCGCAGGAACATTCGCCGGAGCGGCCGGCGGCTGGCCGGGTCTCATGAACAAGAAGGCCACCAGCCCGAGCAAGACAACCGCGCCGACACCGCCTCCAATCAACACCCCCGCACCGACGCCCGAGCTTTGCTGTTTCTGTTTCCTCTTCCCCCCGCGACTGCGTCCGCCGGGAATCTCGACATCCGCTCCGCACTCTTTGCATTCGACCGTGTCACCGGCGCGTTCGTCCGGGAACCGGTAACGCTTCCCACATTCCGAGCAGGCCACTTGAATCGGCATGATGCGCCTTTGAGAGACTTCAGATTTCAGATCGACTGTCTTGGTTTCGAGATTGGAGTCTGACGCGGCTGTTGACTGAGGTGGCCGATCTTCTCCCTGACAAGTCACAGTCTTTGCCCAACGACAGTCACGGCAACGAACGACAGGACTCGGACAGGTTATCGAGACAGATTGCCTTCAATCAACCGTCGCGTTTCACTCTTGTGAGCGCCGCTCGATTTCAGCCCCAGTCAACGCGCGCGATTGAGCACCGTTGTCCGGCCGATCAGGCCGCGATAGTTAGAGGCAGTTTCAATACCCGAGTCCGACGTAGCCACGTTCGCCAGAACGTGGGGGGGCGCGGGTTTTTCCACGTTCTGGCGAACGTGGCTACGGTTTTGAAACCGCTTCCAGCGTGTTGGAAGTAGAAGTGCTCCGTTCCCAGCACGAGCGACGGCTGGATCGTCAGCGGTGACGCCAGTTGTAACGAGCAGCACGCTCGCCTCGAATCCGCGCTCGCCGAACGAGCGGCTCCATCGGGTGAACGCTCGGCAATCCAGTGGACGATTTGCTGAGCATCGCGTTCGGCGCGGCGCAGGATGCTGACGCGGAACGTCATTGCGATTCCCGAGTGTTGTTCTACTGTCGAAACTCGGCCGCGAACTCCTCAA
>JAYUFF010000833.1:0-4083 GCA_043738825.1 Schlesneria sp. | reverse complement strand
GGGGCCGACGAAGTGGCGGCGTTGATCCTGACTCTGATCTTCATGGGTTGGGTGACGTGGGCCAGTACGTCGCTGGCGGGCCTGCTGAAATGGGCGGGTTGGCGGTTGAGGCAGCTCAACGGCGCGCTGCAAGAAAATCAGAGCCTGCTCGAACACCGCATCAGCGATCGAACGAAGCAGCTTCAGGAATCGCAGGCCATGCTGGTTCAACAGGAGAAGCAGGCGGCGTTCGGTCTGTTGGCGGCAGGGATCGCGCACGAAGTGGGCAACCCGCTGGCATCGATCAGTTCGCTGGTGCAACTCCTCAACCGACGCAACATCGACGACGAGACGCGAACCAAGCTGCAACTGGTCGATGATCAGTTGCGACGGATTCAGAGAACGCTGCGTGAGCTGGTCGATTTCAGTCGTCCGGTTGTTTACGAGCGATCTCGCTGCGACATTCATTCCGTGCTCGACGCGGCCCTGAGCATCGCGAAGTACTACAAGCGCAAGAAGGGCAAGCAGATCGTCATCGACTACGCGCAGCAAATTCCCTTCCTGATGATCGTGCGCGACCAACTGGTGCAGGTGTTTTTGAACCTGATCCTGAATGCGATGGACGCGACGGCAGAGGGAGGCACGATCGAGATTCGGACATCGCTCGATGCCGGTGGGCTGCGGATCGAGGTGCGCGACGATGGCCACGGAATTCCAACCGACTGTCTCAAGCGAGTCTTTCAACCGTACTTCACGACGAAAGAGACGGGCACCGGCCTGGGGCTGTTCGTCTGCCGCAACATCGTCGAGCAGAACGACGGCCGGATCGACCTGACCGAGACCTCGTCGCGCGGCACGACGTTCACCGTCTGGCTGGCCGTCTGCGAAGAGTCTGTCGCCAACCTGCGACGGGTCGAGCAGGTCGAGTTCCACTTGATGCCTCAGTTACTCAACGATGCCACTTCACTCGAAGCGGCTGCCCGCCGCGAAATGACGGCGACCGGGTGACCGACCTCTCCGAGTCTGGTAGGGTGCGTGAAGCCCTGCGCAACGCACCAGTACCTGATGCCTATCACCCACAGACGGTGTGCTCCGCGTTGCTCCACACACCCTACGGGACTCCACTCTCACTTGGCTCAAAGGCCGTCATGCCCCGTTCCATTTTGATTGTTGAAGACGAAGCCATCATCCGCACATCGCTGCGCGAGTTCCTATCCGAAGAGGGCTATCAAGTGGCCGAAGCCGGCACGGTGGCGGCGGCTCTGGCACTCGCACGGCAGCGTGATTTTCAAGTTGCCGTGTGTGACGTGCAGCTTCCCGACGGAGATGGCCTCGTGCTGCTGCGGCGATTGCGGCAGCTCAACCCGAACATCTCGGGCCTCATCATCACGGCCTATGCCACGGTCGAGAATGCGGTCGAGGCGTTCAAGTCGGGAGCGTTCGATTATCTCGTCAAGCCGGTGATCTTCGACGACTTGGCGAACAAGTTGAGCCGACTGTTTCAGTACCGCGAACTGTCTCTCGAAAACCAGGCGTTGCGGCACGAGTTGGCTCGTCACGTCGAGGGCGACGCCATCGTCGGCTCGAGCAAGGCGATCGTGGAGGTGCAGGAGGCGTTGCGTCGGGCGGCCGTCACGAACTCGAACGTGTTGTTGGCGGGTGAGTCGGGGACGGGGAAGGAACTGTTCGCGCGGACGCTGCACAAGTGGGGGCCCAAGCAGCACGAGCAATTTTTCGCCGTGAATTGTGCCACTCGGCCAATCGAATTGCTGGAGGGCCAACTCTTCGGCGCAAAGGCCGGTGCCGTGCCGGGAACGAATGCCGAGATGCCCGGAAGTTTGCGGCAAACGACCACCGGGACGGTCTACCTCGATGAAGTCTCACAACTTCCGCTATCGACGCAGGACAAGTTGTTGCGCGCGATCGAGTACCAGGAGATCACACCGCTGGGAAGTTCGGCTCCGTGTCGGACTCAGGCCCGCATCGTCGCCGCCACCACGCGCGATCTGTCTCAGGAAGTCGCGGCGGGACGGTTTCAAGAAGACCTGTTCTATCGACTCGATGGAGTCAAGATTCGCATCCCGCCACTGCGGGAACGTGTGGACGACGTGCCCGAGTTGGTTGAGTTCTTCATCGCCAAGCACAGTCGCGCGATGGGGCAAGCGGCGACGGGAGCCTCCAGCGAAACAATCCGTCTGTTGATGTCGAACTCGTGGAAGGGGAACGTCCGTCAACTCGACAACGCCATCGAGCGGGCGGTGATGATGTGCGACGGGACGCAAATTCGGCCGAACGATTTGCCCGCCGACTTGCGCGGTGACGAGCAGGCTCTTCCCGACACCGACGACCTGCGGTCGGCACTGCGTCACTACGAGCGACTGCACATTTCGCGAGTCCTGCGGCAGTGGCCCGACAAACGAGAAGCCGCCAAACGGCTAAAGCTCGGCCTGTCGAGTCTCTACCGCAAGATCGAAGAACTCGGCATCGACCTCTGATGTGAGGATGCATTTCAAAACCCGATTGACACCACGATGACTAGCCCGACGCGCAAGCGAGGGCTGAACATTGGATTCACGCGAAGCCCTCGCTTGCGCGTCGGGCTGGTTTCGGAAGATACATGAGGCAAGCCGACCGACGCTCGATACCTCTCGTCCGGAACGACTATTCGTCCTGCTCGAAAACCTGCCGCAACAACTCGGGTAGCGTGGCCGAGAACTTGCTGCGAGGCAGCACGTCGTCGCAGCCTGCGGCGCGGGCCTCATTCAGTCGCGCTTCATCGACATGGGAGCCGAACGCAATCACGCGCGGACGGCCTTCGCTCGGCAATGCCTCAACGACCAACGACGGATCGAGGTCGGGGCAGTTCAAATCGAGAAACACCACGCGCGGCGGAGCCTCCGCCACACGAATCTGAAGCTGTTCCACCGTGCTCACGGTCTCGATCCGCAGTCCCAGCGAGGCGGCCGTGCTCGTGATCTTGCTTGTGAACATCAGGTCGCGCGTCAGTAGCAGTCCGTGTGGAACGGTCATCTCGCGAACTCCGGCAACTCGAAGTCGATGGTCGTGATCAACAGGGAGTGCGATGGAAATGAACGTGCTTCCAACCCGAGTCCTTTTTCTCCCAGACGCGAGTTTCCATCGCAGCCACGGAGATGGGTGAGCCGTTGCCATCGAGCTTCTGAACGACTCGAACATAGCTCACGACCGCGGCAAGTCCCACGATGCGCACGTGAGGTGACGAGATGGTCGATTGCTTGGCCGGCTTCGTCGGTGATCCGGGCAGATCGAAGTAGAACTGGTGAAACGGCAGACCGTCCACCAGATGACCGAGTGCTTCCGGTTCAAAGCAGGTGATCGACTCATCGCACAGTGCGACGTAGGCCGTCCAGTCGCCCGAGTCGATGGCGGTCAACAACTGGCGGCTCAGCTTGAGCAGTTTTTCTTCGGCGGCAGACATCGGCGGTGTTCCTTGAAATCCCTCGTAGGGTGGGCCTCGAAGACTCGACTCACCCTACAAATCGCTCGTGTGACCAATCTGAACGGGGCGGGAGAATAGCCGGGCTGCGCGACGAAGGGCAACCGAGTGCAAGCGGCTAAAACTGTTTGAGGAACTGTTGAAAGTCGTCCTCTTCTTTCGCAGGTGTTTCTGCGGGCGCGGAGGCCGCCGTTGTTTGTGGCTGCTCGAACGTCACCGTTTGCGAGGTCGATTCGATGGTGGCTGGATCGCCAAAACTGAAGCTGTTCGGCTCGGCAT
Organism: Schlesneria sp.; assembly: GCA_043738825.1. Classification (GTDB taxonomy): domain Bacteria; phylum Planctomycetota; class Planctomycetia; order Planctomycetales; family Planctomycetaceae; genus Schlesneria. Next base: position 350 of record JAYUFF010000833.1, on the reverse strand, counting down.
CGGTATCAGCCAAGCTGGCTTCAGCATCGACTTGTTCCATCGTTGGCAGAAACACATTCGGCGCGTTGGAACTGGCAGAGGATCCCACCGCTGGCGAAGTCGATTCGGTCGTGCCTTTGGCCTTGCGTCCGAAGAGTGAGAACAGAGACTTTAAGCCTCCCGTCTTCCCGCCTGCAGACATGGGCTGCGGATCGGAAAACGACTCCGGAGAGTCATCGAATGAGGCTGCCTCACCGAACATGAACTGGGGGGCTTCGTCCATCACCGGCTCATCGGCAGGAGCAGCAAAGCCAGAGAAGGCCATTTCGATTGGTGTAGACTCGAGCACGGCGACGGGTGGTGGTGCGAAT
>JAYUFF010000832.1:0-1510 GCA_043738825.1 Schlesneria sp. | reverse complement strand
ACCGCTCGTCGAACTGACCGGCGCGCGAGTCATCGGCGCGGTGCGAGACGCTCCCGTTTTGCGCGGCAACCAGTTGGTCGTCCCGTCGAGCAACGAGCATCTCGCGGCGTTCTCGGTCACGGACGAAGCGGGTCGCGCGGGGCTGGCTCCCGTCGCTCAGTACCGCGTCAAAGAGGGATATGGCGGGCCGATGTTCGTGGCCCTCGGACCGGATCGACAATTTTGGTCGGCCAGTTCGGCGTTTCGTCGGTTCGAGATCGGAGCCGACACCATTCGCATGGACCAGAACGCGCAGGCGCAGGGGATCGCGTCGCAACCGTTGCAGCTTGTGGGCGAGCAGTTTTTCGTGGGACGCAAGGCTCCGTTCCACGATGCCGTGGTGTTTTCGGCCGTGGACCGCGAACGAATGCTCAGCCCGTGGCGCATCGTGCTGGGAGCCGAGCCGCTCGAACTGACGGCCGCTCGCGATGGAGGAGCCGTCGCCGTGAACGAAGCGGGGCAGATCGTGTCGCTCGGACCGGGTCGATTGAAGCAGGGTGGCATCGAGTTGAAAGCGGCCTCAGAACTCGAACTACCGCCCGGTACGAAGCTGCCGCTGCGAGCGACACGCTTGCACGACGGGCGTCTCACGCTGACCGCGACCGGTGAAACGACGCTGGTCTGGATCGTGAGCGGCTCGGGACAGACAGACGCCACGCTCAAGCTGGCGAAGGGCGATGTCGTCGAGGCCAATCCGGTGCTGATCGATGATGGCCTGGTCGTGCCGCTGACGGCGCGTTTGAAACTGCTGCCGCTCGGCGCGGGAAAGAAGTCCGTGCAGGATTGGCTCGCGCCGGTCGAGGAGAATGCAAAACACCGCTGGCGATTCTTGATGCGGCTCGATGGAAACGAACTGATTGCGTGCGATGACACGGGCCTGCTGACTCGCGTGCAATTGCGAACGACCGACGTGCCGCATCTGGCGGGCGCGACGAAGTTGCAGCTCGATCAACCGGTCGATGTGGCTCCGGCGTTGCGCGGTGAGATGCTGTTCGTGGCCGATGCGTCGGGTGCCGTGAAGCAACTCAATGCGCGTTCGTTCGATGTCGATGGACAGCGTCCGTTCGCGGCCCCGGTGCGCGGCGTGTGGTCCGTCGGAGAGACGCTGCTCGTCTGGTCTGGCGACGACAAACTGCACGCGGTCTCCGCCGGAAAGGAACTCCCTGAACGCTGGTCGTTGCCGCTCACCGGGCATCAACCGGCGGGCGGCCCGGTCGAATGGTCGGGCCGGATTTGGATGGCGTGTCGTGACGGCTTGGTCGTTGCTGTCGATCCGGCCAACGGCGAGGAATCGCGTCGGTTGGAGCTGCCTCAAGTGTTGAGTCTCGGCCTGCGTGTGATTGGCGACGACCTGTTTGCCATCGCGTACGATGGCACGATGCACCGGATCGAAGCGAAGGGGCAGCCATGAACGAGCGCCTTTCGAGTGGCATCCGTTTCCATGAGACAATCCTAGTGAGCCGGGCGGCGT
>JAYUFF010000831.1:0-10817 GCA_043738825.1 Schlesneria sp. | reverse complement strand
TTGCGTGGCCGTGTCTTCGCTGCCACCGAAGCACGGCCACGCAAAGCCGTGACCGTGGCACCCAATGACCAATGGCACTTCAACAAGACTCGCACGGTCCTGCCGATCATGCTAATTTACGCCGCGTTTTCAACCGTGTCTGTTGCGAGGAATTGCGTCGAGTGGCCACACCCCCCAATCCTGCACCTGTCGTATTGCCCAGTTCTCCCGCCGATCCCAAGGCTGTGTCGCTCGCCAAGGCCGTTCCCACGCAGCCCAACGCGCACAGCCTGCTCTGCATTTGGCACGGGGCGAGCTTCGGCCTCTGGCTGCGACTGCTGGCCAGTCGCCCGCCGATGAGTTGGTCTCACTGGCTGCGGATCGCCTCGATCACGGCGCTGGCTCCGCTCAATTCGCTGAGCAATCTGTTGGAGTCGCTCGTCTTCGGCCGACGGATCGCCCGACAGCAGATCGAGCATCCGCCGATCTTCATTCTCGGTCATTGGCGCAGCGGCACGACGCTGCTGCACAACCTGATGACGCTCGATCCCGAGCTGACATATCCCAACCTCTTCCAGGTGATGGCACCGAATAACTTTCTACTGACCGAATCGTGGGTTACCAAGCTCACGCGGTGGACGCTCCCCAAAACCCGGCCGATGGACAACATGGCGACCGACTGGCAGCTTCCGCAAGAGGACGAGATGGCGCTGCTGTTGATGACGCTGATGTCGCCGTACCTGATGCTGGCTCATCAGAAGGATCCGTCGCAGTACAGCCGGTCCTTCGATCTGACCGAACTGACGCCGCGCGAACTCCAGACGTGGCAGGACGCCTTTCTCCGCTTCCTGAAAAAACTGACGGTTCGGAAGCACAAGTCGATCGTCCTGAAGTCACCCACGCACACGTTTCGGATTCCCGTTCTGTTGAAGATGTTTCCCGACGCAAAGTTCGTCTACATCTATCGCGAGCCTTATGCCGTCTTCAATTCGGGAGTCCATCTGCGGCGCACGCTGTTCTTCGAGAACGGGCTGAGTGAGCCGTATTGCGACTCGCTGGAGGAGGACGTGCTCCGCGTCTACTCGCAGTGTTTTGAGACCTATGAAAAGACGAAGCACCTGATTCCGCCCGGCCGACTGCACGAGGTGCGGTTCGAGGATTTGGAGGCCGATCCACTCGGACAGATGAAGCTCGTCTATGAGAAGCTGGGCCTGACCAGTTGGCTCCTCGTCGAGCCTCAGATTCAGCGGCAGGTTCCCGAACTGACTCGATATAAAAAGAACAAGTACGAGATGGACGAGGCTCTGATGCGCCGCGTCTACGAAGCCTGGAAGCCTTCGTTCGACTTGTACGGTTATCCCAGCCAACTCCCCGAACACGGCACAGCCTCATAGGGTTGGCTGCCTGATGAATTACAGAGGTTATGCCTCTGGCCTGCCCGATTGCCAACCGCAAACAAGCACTGGCGGGACGCCCATCCCACGTTCTTTAACGGATCGATAAAGGCGTGACCTTGCAGCGGCTGAAGGTGAACTGAACCGGCTGACGGACGAGTGGTATCGCGCTGCGTGTCCCCTTGCGCTAAGCAACCATTCGCCTGGCTGATTCTCGACTCCGCTCGGACCTGCTTGAAGCATCGAATGCTCCTCGTGACAGCGCTCGTTGTCGAATCGAACGCATTAAGGCTGGACAGCAACGCTGCCGCAATCTCCGGTTCATTGTTCATTCGCCGACCAACCAGCCTGCTTGTGGTTGCCGTGAGCCGGAATTAGCATTCCTTCGCTTCCCGCGCCAACCTGATTCTCCACTGGCCGCAATCTTTGCAAGCCGCTTGATCCGCTTGGCACCGGGCCACGTTTGCGGCGGCTTCGAGTGCCCATTTATCCCCAGAGGAGCGAGATCATGGTCTCCCAAAAAGACCCCAGTTCGACGGTTTCAGCACCGGAACGGATCACCGTTCGTCCCTACCCCAAGATCGTGGTCTTCTATCCGGTGATGCTGGCCTCGTTTCTGTGCGCGTTTCTCTGCCACCGTTGGCAGGGTCAACCCGGTGCCGACGAACACATCGCGACTTTGTTCATGACGCTGCTCTCGATCAATGCGATTGTCCTGGCGTTCGAGTTCCCCCGCATGACCGCACTGTTCGTGGCGGTGTTGCTGGTGCTCATTGGCGTCGTCATCGCGTGGCTGCAACTCTATGTCTACATTTTGACCGCCTTCGACCAGGTGCATTGGACGGCCAACGGACATTTCTATCTGGCGATTGGCACGACGCTACTCGGCATTTACGGGGTCGTCTGGCTGGTGACGCGGTTCGACTATTGGGAGTTCACCCCCAACGAATTTATCCACCATCACGGCCCGTTTGCAGACATGCAGCGGTATCCAACCATCAGTCTTCGCATCGACAAGGAGATCCCCGACATCTGCGAATACCTGCTGATGCGAGCCGGACGGCTGGTGCTCCACCCCGCCGGCGAAGACCGAGTGATCATTCTGGAAATCGTCCTGAACGTCACGCGCGTCGAGCAACAGATCAAGGAAATGATGAGCGCCATGGAAGTCCGATTGGAACCCAGGGCGTAGCAACTCAACTCGGCACCCCGTACAAGATGCCGACGACTGTTGAATGCCCCGTTGATAGAGGACGAAGTGGTAACCGTTCACACCCCGTTTAGCCTTGAAAACAAGGTGTTTTCGTGGGCGGCTAGGAGTTAATGGCGATTTCAACTGCAATCGCACTATATAAACACCCACGATTGTTCAGTAAGACGCAACGAATCCTAAGTGAGAATTGGGATTGACCGTTCACCGTGGGTTTGTGGTATGGCCGGGGTGTGAACGGTTACGGACGAAGTGAGGCCCTTCACGGACGATTGGACCTAATCTCGGATCACAAATTGTCGAATCTGAGATTCACGAACCGTGAGGTTCTTCGAGGCCGATTGACGGTTCGTGGTTGAGAACGAAGTTCGAGGGTCGCGGTCGCGAAAGTGGGATGACCGCAGTTGGGAGCGTGTTCGATGGATGGTGAAGGACTGGTGACAACCGGGCTGGGCGGCCTGTGGCGTTGGTGGCGAATTGGTCCTCAGGGCCGCCGCGAACTCAAGCGGATTTACAAGCAGGCGATTCGCGACGCCGTCCAAGATTCTGCCACGCGGCGATCAGCGATTTCCATTGTGAATGATCCCATTTTTTTTGACCGCGTCGCGCTCCCGGTAGACATCAACCAACAAACGGAGAAGTCCGAGTTTGGGAAACGATTGCGGGCGCTCTGGCCCAACGCGAAGCAATCAGACATTGAAGAAGTCGTCGAGCAAGTGTTCATTCACATCCTGCGTAGGCTGCACCACGCGCAGTATCAGCAGTGGAAAGAGAAGTCGGCCGAATGGAAAGCGAACAACCCGACGGCGGCTGGCGCTCACGAGCCAGTATTGAAATCCCAAGCAGGGCAGCTTCGCGTCGAGCGCCTGTTAGGCGGCTTTGAACCACAATCTCCGCAGGGCGTGACGCGGACATTTCTTGCCGCAAAAAAGCTCTCCAACACTCAGTTTTATGGCCGGCAATGGCTGTACGACGATGTCGTCAACTGGCTTCAAACTGACACGGAGGTCGTCTACTGGCTGCAAGCGGATGCTGGTTTTGGTAAATCGTCGTTTTGTTCACGGTTGTCACTGGGCTGGGATGAACAGCTGTTGGTGGAAGTCGGTGCCATTGTTTTTTGCGACCGCAGCACGACCCCCTACGCAGTGTTACGGGAAATCTGCCGTCAATTACGAAACACGTCTAAGCAATTTGCCGAGAGCTTCGACAAGGCATGGGAAGAATTCGGCAAGGGCGAGATCCAAATTCCGAACGCACCCAATCAGGCGGGCAAGGAACAAGAAGACTTCGCCGATGAATTGACGGGACCGCTTCTAATTAACCCATTGAAGGGGCCATCCCCGCAACAACCGTTCGACAAGTCGGTGTTAGACAAGCTGATCGTGATTGACGGTCTGGACGAACTGCTGCAAGGGGGAGGTTACCGCCATAACCCATTGGAGAAATTCTTACATCAACTCCTGCAAGCCGGATTGCCGAACTTCCGAATTCTGCTCACCAGTCGACCGGCTCGGATGTATCGCCAACTGGACGCCTTGATCGCCACCAAGCGACCGCGTCGTGCCCCGGAAATCGAGCAACTGGAAGTGGAGATGAAAACGGACGCCCTTGAATTCATCGCGGGGGAGTTGGAACCGCTTTCCGAGGATTGGCTGAACGAGGATGTCGTCACCGAGTTGCTGAAAAAGAGCGGTTCCAGCATGTTGTATTTGCATTATCTGGCACCCGAAATCCGTGATGGTAAATTCAGCCCCGGAAATGTGTCGCAATTGCCGAATGGCTTGGCAGGTTACTACCTGTCCAAGCTTGAGGAATATTTTCCCGGCGACAAGGGCCATGCAAGGTACGTCAATGAAGTTCGGCCGTGCCTGGAAGCAGTCGCAGCAGGTGAACGGACGGATGTCTCGGTCGCAGATCTCGAATTGTGCCTGGACCCGGCCAGGATTGAGGAAATGCGTCAATCGATGCACGCGTTGATGGTCGAGCGGACGAAGACCATCGATGGCGAACAGACCAGCATCTTCGCCCCCTTCCACCTCAGTTTCATGGACTGGCTGTTGGGACATCCAATTGACAGTGCCTCGATTGATGTCGCTCATGGCTACCAACACACCTTTCTGATTTCCGAGGAGGAAGGCGACCGCACCCTCGCGCAGTGGGCTTGGCGAAAATACGAAGCGCGAATGAAATCGGATCCACTGACCGCGCCGAACCCCCATGAATACTGGATCCGACAAGGGGGTGACCAACTGCTGCGGACCTTTAACCACTTGCATCAAGAAAAATTGAAGCCCACTCCGCAGGAGGATTCAGCGGCCGAGGCAGTCGAAAAATACCGCTACTTGGTGCAGGCAATCAAGTTCCTGGGATGGCTGAATCGCTTTCCGGCGACGAAAGCGATTGTGACGGGAGCCAGACCCCTATTGTCGGTGACCCTCGTTAAGACGAAGGAGGATTTGTCGCCCCCGGTCCTAATTGCTTTGGAGCCAGTGGATCAGATGACACTGTTCAACCTCGTTAAAGACTCTTGTGCGACCGACATCACGGAACTCGTCGTGAGATGGATTGGGCGAACCCAGGTCAATGATTGGGACAAACTGGTGACGGAAATCCTGAGTCTTAATGATTATGTGATGCGGTTCGCAGCGGCCTGTGGTCTGGCGGAGCGATATAAACGGCACGTGATTGACGGCAGGCCGGAAGTCGTCGTGGCCGAAATTGACGAACATCTGAAATCGGCCGATCCGAATCGGGAGGAGATGGGCAGTTATGCGGTGGTCGAGATCCTGAAGGAACAAATCCCCAAGCGGCTCCCCACCACCGGCCAGATCCGCGATTGGCTGCGCCAGATTTCCGAGATCGACCAGTATTTCTGCCAATCGGCAGTAGGCGATTTGCTGATTGACCTGAGCCTGCGCGGATGCCATGACGAAGTCACCGCACTGGCGGTTGACATCCCCAAGTTCTGGGAACCCATTTGGGAGTACACCCGTCTTGATGTCATAAGTGTGCTCGCAATGCGTGCGAATTATTTCACAACGCTTGCCAAGCATGACCCCTTGTTCGATCAATACGCGGGCAAGTGTGGCATGATTGCAGCGGTGCAGCTAGAAGTTACCGCCATCGCAGCCCGCGAGCAGAAAATCGTCGAGGCAGCCGGACGAATTGGGGCCGACATCGCCGCGATCGTACGCAAGACCGAACTGAACGACGCTGACAACGAAACCGTGATCAACTGGCTCAACCGAGAAGGCATCGGCTTGGAGGAGCAGATTGCCACGGCGGTTGAGTTTCTCGAGTTGATGTTCACCCATCCGTCATGGCGCCTCTGCGAAAAGGGAGCGGCCATACTACCGTTATTGAAAGCGGCTCGCCCTGAACACCTCGGCACATGCTTCGCGATACTCGAACGCATGCGGTGTTCGCTGACAGAATCGGGGAAAGATCTCGACCCCGTGAATTGGCGTTTGATTTATGGCCTTTCGGAGTCCAGTCAATTGGTGGCGAGTTTTGATCCACGCTACACGTTCGACGAGTTCAAGGATTCTGGACCAATCACACGTGCGGACTATTGCTGGCGACGATTCTACAAATACGACAATTGCCATGTGCGCGCGGACTTGGCTGAGGGCTTTTTCTTTTTCGTGGGAGAGGAACATCAAGGCGAAGACAGTTGGGAAACTGGCCGCGCCAGAAAGCTCTTGAATGCTCACACCTCTGAAATCCGCCGTTGGCTGCTGGATACGGATGTCTGGGTGCTCGAACACGTTTACCAAGTATTTCGCGTCATCGACGAAAAGCAAAACGCCGATGCACTGCTCCAAAAATGGGTAAAAGAACAGTTCGACTACGTCGAGGCTAATCCCAAATGTCTGCTGGCGCGCGCCGGACGGTTCTGGGTCAAATTAGGCCGGGCGGAATTTCTCAGTCATTTGCAAAGTCTACAACGGAATCCAAGTCCGCTGGTGTGATCAGTTTCGGGCGTTCAGATCTACCTCGAAATCCGCGCCGATCCGTGATCACCGCGTGCCCGGCGACAATGATCTTCAGTCTCAATCATCGCGGAGTCCGCGGCTGACCTGCGAGATACAGGAAACTCGTGCCGTCGAGTGGCATTCCATGCTTTCGGTTGGATACTCTTCATCGACGGGCTGCGGGAACTGATCGCGAATTTGTAGCTGGAACCTTGCACCATGACACCGCCGAAACCCAAAATCACCCGACGTGACCTGCTCACCTGTCTGCGGCCACGACGGCCGCGCTCGCATTGACGGAGGATGCACAATCGATGACCGAAACGAAAGATAGGCTGCCTCGTGTGGCTGTGATCGGAGCGGGCTTTGGGGGCTTGGCCTGTGCTTACGAGTTGTCGGCGGCGGGTTACTTTGTTGACGTGTTTGAGGCCCGCAATCGCCCGGGGGGCCGCGTCCGGTCGATGCAAGAGTTCGCGCCCGGACAACATGTCGAGTTCGGTGCCGAACTGATCGGGAAGAATCACCCGCACTGGTTGCGGTATGCCCAGCAATTTGGCATTGAACTGACCTCCGTGAGTGACGGCGATGATGAGCCACCGCGAACAATTCTCCTCGACGGGAAATGCTACAGCGGGGATGAAGTCGCACGCTTGGAACAAGAAATTGACGCGGGCCATGCCGAGCTGACTCGCGATGCGGCCGTCGCGAATTGGGATCAGCCCTGGAAGACTTCGGACGCCGAGCGTCTGGACCGAATGTCCACCGCCGAGCGTCTGAAAACGTTAAAGACAACCGACCGTGCCAAGCGCGCGATTGCCGTGGAACTCGTGCTCGATATGGCCGTGAGTCTGGAGCACATGAACTATCTGGCCTTGTTATGCACGATTCGCGCGCACGGACTGGAACGGTTTTGGAGCGATACCGAAACTTTCCGCGCCAAGTCGGGCAACCAGATGCTGGCGTCGTGTCTCGCGGCGAGGATTCGAGGGGGGGCGCTCCATCTGGATTGTCCCGTGACCCGCATCCGGGCCGAGTCCGGTGGCATGGTCGTCAGCCTACGGGATGGCCGGGAGTTGAAGTACGACGACATCGTGCTGGCGGTCCCTCCTTCGGTCTGGGACAAGATCGAGTTCTCGCCCGCGTTGCCAAAGCACCTTCGGCCGCAGATGGGAATCGCGACGAAGTTTCTCACCGTCTGCAACAAGGACTTTTGGCTGCCCGCGCGGTCGGCCGATTCCCTCACGGACTCGCTGGCGGGAACGACTTGGGAAGGCCCTCCGGCTGAGGGGAGCGCGCGTCGGTCGCTGGTCTCGTTCGCGGGTGGGCCAATGGCCGAGAAGTTGCACGCACTGCCGTTGGCCGAACAGGCGCGCACGCTGCACGAATCCCTCGAAGAAGTCTTGCCCGGATTTCAAGCGGCACATCTGAAGTCCGAATTTGTAGATTGGCCCGGTGATCCCTGGACTCGCGGCGGCTATTCTTTCCCGCTGCCCGGTCAATTCTTGTCGCAGGCCCGCATCCTGCGGGAAGGCATCGGCCATCTGCACTTCGCGGGCGAGCACGCCAGCTTCGGATTCACCGGATACATGGAGGGAGGCTTGGAATCGGGCGTATCTTTGGCAAATCGTTTGATCCAACGCGACCAGCAGCCATAGACGCCGATCACCACTTCGTCTTGGTTGTACTTCACGCGGCATGGCCACCCGCCCGGCCTTCGTGTCGAGCAATCTCCAAATCGTCACGGCTTCGCAAACTGGCGGGCGCGTAACGAGACCGCATCCATTGGATGCCATTCTCATGAAGACGATCTGGCAGAAACAAAGCATGAGAAGATGGCAGGCCGGAGGCACTGCCCCACGTTGAAGTCTCGCGGAAGACGATCTCGCAGAAAAGAACACCCCGGTTGCTGGGAGCAGCCGGGGTGCTGTGTTTGGTGGTTGCGATTCTGTAGGACGGACCCCTTGGTTCGTTCGAGGGGCGAACAGACCGGGGGGCCGTTCTACGTTCGGCATGGCCGAGCCGCCGAATTATTGCTCGGCAAACTCGGGCTGCCGTCGGTGGAGCTGTTCCTTCAGCCGGTTGACGATGCTGGAGTGCATCTGGCTGACGCGCGATTCGGACAGGCCCAGCGTTGAGCCGATCTCTTTCATCGTCAGCTCCTCGTAGTAATAGAGGATGATGATCAGGCGTTCGTTGCGGTTGAGGCCCTTGGTGACGAGCCGCATCAGGTCGCGTTTTTGGATGCTGCGCGTCGGGTCTTCGCCTTTGGTGTCCTCGATGATGTCGATCTCGCGAACGTCTTTGTAGCTGTCGGTCTCGTACCACTTCTTGTTGAGGCTGACGAGATTGACGGCACTCGCTTCCGTCTTCATCTTCTCGTATTCCTCGACGGGAATCGTGAGCTTGGAAGCGACTTCGGCATCCGTTGGCGGACGGCCCATTTCGGCTTCCGCGAGTTTGCGAGCCGCCTCCAGTTTGCTGGCCTTGCTGCGCACGAGTCGCGGCACCCAGTCCATCGTCCGCAGTTCGTCGAGCATCGCGCCGCGGATGCGGGGGACGCAATACGTCTCAAACTTCACGCCGCGTTCGAGATCGAAGGCCTCGATCGCGTCGATCAGCCCGAAGACGCCGGCCGACATCAGATCATTCAGATCGACGCCGTCGGGCAGCTTCGACCAGACCCGTTCGGCGTTGTAACGGACCAGCGGCAGGAAGCGTTCGATCAGGGTGTTCCGCAAGTTTTGATCGGATTGATCTCGCTTGAAGTCGTTCCAAACCTGAGCGATATCTATTTCGGCAACCTTGGTAACCATCCAACCCTCCATGGCTCATGCGTGCGCTTCATCGGGCCATCCCGGCTGAAGCCCACGCGACTTCAATGTCGTTCGTATGGTGAGGTCCGCCATCGTGGCAAGCCTCGGCCGCAAGCGGCCCCAACCGTCCCGTCGTCCCGTTTGCAGATCACTCAGTTCGCAGACTTCATTCGTCGATCGGCCGTCTCGAACGCCCGGCTCCACAGGACACCACTTAGCCACCCCACGCCGTACATCACGGCGAGGGACAGCAGCGCGGCATGGAGCGTCGCGTCGAAGCCGACCGACGAACACAGTCCACGAACAACTGTCAGCACAAAACCCATCAACGCCCAACACAGGGCCAACCGTTGCGCCACGATCCGTTCCATTCGGCGAGCGATTCGTCGAGCCAAGCCACCTGACAAAGGGGGCCACTCTCGACACTTCGCCACCAATTCTTTATCGGCTTTGCGCGGCGTCAGGCTTCAGTCAATTCACTTTATTTCTCCCGGATGTTGTAACCGGCCCGAGTTCGAGGAAAGTCCTCGCCTCCAACCAAACGCATTCATGTTACGGACAGTCAGACGAGCGGCAGACCCATTGAAGCCTGTCGCGCAAGCGAAGAACACTGGGTTACGCATCCTTCGCTTGCGCGTCAGGCTTCAATTTGTGGTAGGAGTTTTCTTGCCACTCTCCTAACTGACCCCAGCGCGTGGGCTGCATCAATCGTTGGAAGTAACACGTCTCATCTCGCGTGGTGACAGTGCGAGCCAACCGTTCAGCGAGTCTTCCGAGTGCTTGTTGAGCCGGACAGGTTGGCTCGATGTCCACCAGCGGACATCGCGACGCGACCGACTGCCACACAGCCGGATCATTCGGGATGAAGCCTGCGCGGTCGAGATCGGTTCGCAGGAACGAACGGCCCGCGTGGCGCAGTCGCTCCAGAATCTGAAGGGCCTGTTGTTCCGAGTCGGCTCGATTGACGAGGGCCGACGCGAGCGGGCCAGCGGCGGCCGACAATCCCTTGAGTGTGGCATACGCTTCGGCGATCGAGGTCGGTTCGGGAGTCGTCACGATCAGGGCGCGATCGGCCGCGTGAGCAAACGGACTCGCCAGACGCGGCGGTCCGCCCGCCGTGTCGATGATCAGCCAGTCGTGATCGCGTTCCAGATCGGTCAATTCTCGCCGCAACCCGGCGAGCGAATCGGTCTCATCCAGCAGGCAACTCGCGCCGGGGACGAGGTGCATTCCGTGCGGGCCGTCGAGTACGACATCTTCCAAGCAACGTGAACCGGCCGCGACGTGCGAGAGATTCCAGTAGCCGTTTTGTCCGCAGAGCAGTTCGAGATGCCCGAGGCTTGAACTGGCATCGACCAGGCAGACTGAGTCACCGCGCCGCGCGAGTGCCACTGCCAGATTGAGCGCGATGACACTCTTGCCGACGCCTCCCTTGCCGCTGACCACC
>JAYUFF010000830.1:0-1512 GCA_043738825.1 Schlesneria sp. | reverse complement strand
AGATCGGCCACGGGGCGTTGGCCGAACGGTCGGTCCAGTCGGTCATTCCTGCGGGAGAAAAGTTCCCGTACACGATTCGCGTGATCTCCGACATCATGGAATCGAACGGCAGCAGTTCGATGGCCTCCGTGTGCAGTGCGACACTCGCGCTGATGGACGCTGGCGTGCCAATCACGCAGCCGGTCGCCGGTATCTCGATCGGTCTGGTCAAAGAGGGCAGCCGTTTTGAGTTGCTGACCGACATCATGGGCGACGAAGACCATTTCGGCGACATGGACTTCAAGGTCGCCGGAACGCAGAAGGGTGTCACCGGCATTCAGCTCGACCTGAAGATCGCGGGGATCAACGAGGAGATCATTCGTAAGACGCTCGAAGAAGCCCGCAAGGCGCGGATCGAGTTGCTCAAGACGATGCTCGCCGCGATTCGCCGCCCGCGTGCCGAGATCTCGGTTTACGCTCCGAGGCTGCTGCGGACGAAGATCGATCCGTCCAAGATCGGCCTGTTGATCGGACCCGGTGGCAAGACGATCCGTGCCATTCAGGAAGAGACCGGCGCGACGATCGACATCAACGACGACGGCACGGTGACGATCGCCTGTGCCAAGAGCGAAGGTGCCCAAGACGCACTCGCCCGCGTCGAAGCGATGACCGAAGAGATCAAGGTCGGCCGCGTTTACAATGGCACGGTCAGTTCGGTCAAAGACTTTGGAGCCTTCATCGAGATCGCTCCCGGCAAGGACGGCCTCTGCCACGTCAGCGAACTGGCGATCGGATTCGTCAAGTCGGTCGATGAGGTCTGCCGCGTGGGCGACAAGCTGCAAGTCAAGGTCATCGCGATCGACGACCAGGGCCGTGTGAAGTTGTCTCGCAAGGCGATGCTCATCGAACAGGAACAAGCCGCCCAGGGCGGTGGTGGCGACCAGCCGCAGCAATAGTCTCCCGGATCGAGCGACTCTTCTAATGAGGTCATTCGTCGTGAGATCGTGAAGAAGAATTGATGGAACAGACAGCCCGGCGTCCCTGATGCCGGGCTGTTCTTGCAACCGGCCAGTGGTTTCACCAACCCGAAGCGTGAGCGAGGAACGAAATACCCTCCCGATGCCCTCGCTCACGCTTCGGGTTGGTGTCAGCATCGACAGCAAGTCAGTTCCCTCGAAAGACGGCCATGTCGGACGAACGAACATCCGAGACGGACAATCTCGCCCGCGATCACCGGCGGCTCCAGTCGCACTACGCGGAGATCGCTTCGCTGGCGGGCGGTCTTGCTCACGAGATTCGCAATCCGCTATCGACGATTGGGCTGAACCTCGAACTGTTGACCGAGGACTTGTCCGACGGTGACTCGCCGCGCGAACGTCGCATCGTGCAAAAGCTGACGGTGGTGAAGCAGCAGTGCCAGCATCTCGACCGGATTCTGAACGACTTCCTCCAGTTTGCCCGCGTTGGTTCGCTGGAGTTGCGGAAGGCCGACCTGAACTCGACCGTTCACGAATTCATCGAGTTCTTCAGTCC
>JAYUFF010000829.1:0-1514 GCA_043738825.1 Schlesneria sp. | reverse complement strand
TCAGCCGGAACGCGCTAGCGTCCGGTTCTAACCGTGGGCTGGCGCCCAGCGGCTGATGGACTCAACCCGAAATCTCAGGTGTGACACAGCACTAGTTTCTTATGTTCGTTCACGCCGCCTTTGATTGCTCGGGCCGGTTGGCCCAGCGAATCCAGTCGGTGACTTCGGCGAGGTCCGGGCGTTTGCCGTCGCGCAGGATGCGTTCTCCGGCGGGAGTCGTCACGAACGAATCGACCTTCTTCAGCAAAGTGGCCGCGTCGGCCGTGGCCAGTTCTCCGCGATGGCTGATGCCGCAGGCGGTGAGGAACTGTGCGTCGTGGCCGCGCAGATTGGGAACGTCGCAGCAGAGATCGGCCTGCATCTGCCATGTGAGAATCGTGTACGAGTCGATGTGGCGATCTCCCAGTGAAGCGGCCAGCTTGTCGGGATCGGTCGATAACAAATTACCGACCGTGCGGACGCCGTGATCTTCCAGCAGCGCGGCCGTCTTCGCGCCGATCGACGGTGCCTTCTCGACGGGCATCTCGACATTGAGATAGAAGCGTTCCGCGTGCTCTTCCACCTGTTTTTCGGAGCGGGGGGCGTCAGCCCCTTGGCTCTTCGTGGGTGGGGGAGTTGTCGGTTCGAGAGGCGCTGCTGACTTCGCCGCAGTTTGAGGCGCGGGCCGTGTTTCCTTCGCGGAATCGGGGGGCTCACGTCCCCCGCTCAGGGAAACCGGCAGGGAAGCAGACGGCGAAGCAACGGCCTTGCCCTTCGCCGGACGCGGCCTCGCCGGAGCACCGATGCCGTGCGCGGTGCCGATTGGTTTCGGCTCCTCCTGATCGAGTTCTTCGAGCGGCTTCTTCAAGACCTCTTCGCAGTGAGCCTTCCGGATTGTGTAGTCGTCGTCGGTCAGAGTGTCGATCACTTTGCCGGTCGCTTCGTATTCCTTGAACGTCGCTTCGACGATGGCTCGTTCCTTGGCATCCTTCAGCTTCTTGGTGACCCAGAAAATCGGGATCGTCAGCTTGGCCATCACGCCCAGCAGCGTGATGTTCGTCGCGGGAGGAGCGGCCAGCGATTCGGCGAAGGCTCGTTCCATGATGCGGGCGTAGCCGACGACGGCGTGGCCGATCAGCCTCGCGAGGCGATCCTTCATCTCCTGATCGAGTCCCGTCGGCGGATCCTTCACCCCCTTCTTCAGGTCGTAGTGGTCGATGCAGACTTCGTAGTGAGGATTGGCGAGATCGGCTCCCGCGACGACCATCTTCGCCAGCCAATCGTCTCCCGCCGGAACGGCCACGTCGGGCCAGCCGCCGAGGTCCGCTTCGAGGATGTCGGTCAGTTCGCGATACGCGCAGGCGATGCTCCATTCGGCGGCCCGGTGGACGATCCCTTCGGCCTCGCACTGACCGGTGTGATAGGGCTGGATCGGATCGGTGTAGTAATGGCTCAGCACGCCCGCGTTGTAGATGGCGTCGGTCCACTTCTTCGCGCGCAGGGCCTCGACCGTCGCGGCGTACCATTTCTGAGTC
>JAYUFF010000828.1:0-4096 GCA_043738825.1 Schlesneria sp. | reverse complement strand
TCGGGATGCTGATCGTGTGGACGTGGCTTGTCGCGGTGAAGCGTCGGTCGGTAGTGCTCGCTCTGTTGGTGGGGTGGCTGGCGTGGTGCGGCTTGATGTGCAGTCTGGCGTTCTTGCCGGTGTTCCTGTTCGCGGCGTTGGCGGGGTGGGGACGAATGACGTTTGTTCGCAGGAGTCGGAACAAAGACAGCCCCCTCACCCTAACCCTCTCCCCCGAAGACGGGGGAGAGGGGACAAGAGGCGCGCCGATCGTTGGTCGCCGGTTTGGATTGCCGCCGCTATGTTGTTTGATTGCGGTCGTGGTTGGATTCATGGTGCCGACGTTGGTGGCGGGATGGTTGGCTCGCGTGAATCTGCTCGCCGTGTGGTGGCTGAACTACCAGAACCACGCGGGGTTTTATCAGCAGTACACGCGCACGTACTGGAAGTGGCTGCTGGTCAATCCGGTGGAATTCGGCTTCGCCGCCGGTGTGCCTGTTGCTCTGTTGGCCATTGCGAGTGTCGTGACTTTCGTGAGGGAACGCCGGTCTCCACTCGCGCTGGTTGCGTGGCCGATGCTCTTCGTGTGGGGAACGCTCTGGCTGACGGGCAAGAACTCGGGCGAGGCGGCTCGATTGTGGATCGTCTTCCTGCCGTGGCTGGTCTGGCTCGCGGGGCCACTGCTCGCGGAAGCCGAAGAGAAATCGATGCAGCGCTGGTTGAGACCGGCTTGTTTTTTTCTCGCCATCCAACTGGCCGTTTGTCTACTCACGGTGACACGCGTGAGCGGTTTTCACTTCGACACGCCCTGATGATCTGCTTTGCTGTGGCGCGACTGTGTGAACAAGCGTTTGATTCCATGCACCAAACCCAGTGCCACCAAGCCCGCAGCCGGTGCGACAATGAAATGAGCATGAGTGCAAGGGCAAACGGTCATCGCACCAACAATCGCCACGACAACGAACACGAAGTAGATACCAAGCTTCTCGAAGAGCGGCTTGTCAGAGAACAGAACGGCAATCAATCCCGCATAGATGATGGCCCCCAAGTACCAGGCTGCCGGTCGTGGTATGGAGTAAAAAATCATGAACGCGTGGACGACTCCAACCATTCCACACGCGCCGACGATTCGAAGAATCCATTTGGCAGCCATGCTTCCGGGTCTTCTCCGTGGTTGCAGCATCGGGCGGACATCGTGATGACCAATCGTATTCAATCATCGGCGGTGCGCCCGATTTATCATTGGGCGCTGACCATGTCGGGGCGCAGGCGTTTGGCGTCGCGCAGGTAGACGTGGACGATCTCGGACTGCTGCTTGCCGGTGTTGATGTGGAGCAGGACGCGGATGCAGCGCGGAACCTTGGTCGTGGCGACCGCGATCTCCGAGGCGCAGAGCAGTGGAACTTGTGTCATCCCCAGAGCGCGGGCGGCTTCGGCGGGGTACGTCGAGACCAAGTCGGGCGACGTGGTGAAGATGGCCGAGACGATCTCATCGAATTCGTGGATCGCGTTGGCGCGGAGCAGTTCCTGAAGCAACTCGCGTGTCGCGGCGAGAATTTGCTCGGGCACATCGGCCTCAACGCTGGTGGCTCCTCGAATTCCCCGCACCGACATGATCGAACGCTCCCGTGGAGGAGAGATGTCAGAAGTCAGAGGTCGGAAGTCAGAAGTCGGAGATCAGTGGTCAGAGGCCGGAACGAATGAACTCCTGCTCGATTGTTCCTAGCCTCTGACCTCTGACTTCCGACCTCTGACTTCTGCCTTCGTGGCGGGTAGAGATATCCGATTTGCCCAACCCCTGCCAGTTGCCATGATCCCTCTTCCCGATTTCGGCGGTCTCAGATATACCTCGCCGCAGTCGGTGGATTTTGGGCGGGCAGGATGGGACACCTGCCTCCACGGCTTTGCAGGGAGGCAACATGAGTCACACTGTCGGTTCGTTGGCAGCGTTGGTGGAAGGCGAAGTTCGGGGAGACGGCAGTCGTTCGATTGGCGATGCCAATTCGATCGAGCTGGCCGGTGCCGAGGCCGTGACGTTCGTGCTCGATGAGAGCCACGTCAGTCGCTTGAAGGACTGTCGCGCCGGGGCGGTGATCCTGAGTGCGAAGATTGCGGCTGGGCTGGCCGATCAGTCGAGTTGCTCGCTGATTCTCGTCAAAGATCCGCAGGCGGCGTTTCATCAGATTCTGCCGCTGTTCCGCAAGGTGCGCGGTCGTCCCGCGCGAGGCATCTCACCGCACGCCATCATCGACCCGTCGGCCAAACTCGGACCCGACTGCTACGTCGGGCCGGGCGTCTGCATCGGCGAGGAGGTCGAGATCGGAAGCGGTTGCGACATTCATCCCGGCGTCGTCATCGGGCCGGGTTGCAAGTTGGGCGACAACGTCGTGCTGTATGCGAACGTGGTGCTCTATCACGATGTGTCAGTTGGTCATCGCTCGATCATTCACAGCGGAGCCGTCATCGGCGCGGATGGATTTGGCTATCGCTTTGACAACGGCCAGTTCGAGAAGATCCCGCAACTGGGCACGGTTGATATTCACGTGGATGTCGAGATCGGGGCCTGCACCACGATCGACCGCGGCGCGATTGGCCCGACCGTCATCGGAGCCGGAACGAAACTCGACAACCTCATCATGATCGGGCACAACTGCCAGATCGGACGACACAACGTGTTCGCCTCGCAGGTGGGATTGGCCGGTTCGTGCAGCACGGGTGACTACGTGCGAATGGGCGGTCAAGTTGGCGTGAAAGACCACGTTCACATGAACACCGGCTGCATGATCGGAGCCAAGAGCGGCATTCATCGTGACATCCCCGCCGGTGAGACCTGGATCGGATATCCCGCCTCACCGGAAGCCGAACAGAAACGACTGGTCTTCTCGCTGAAGCGGGTTCCCGAGATGCGCGATCAGCTCAAAGCGGTCGAGAAGCAGGTGGCGGCCCTCACGGCGCAGTTGGCCGCGATGCAGGCAGTCGCGCCGGATGAGGTGCGTCGCGCGGGGTGAGGTGCATTGTGGAACGCGTTTTCAACGTGTTCCGTCTTTGAAGAGCATCGAGCACGCTGGCGGCGTGCTCCAGATAGGACGGACGAACACACGGCGATGAACGGAATGGAATCCAACACATTTCCCCTGGCAGGAAGCCGCGTGGGGTTGCTGGCGGGCGCGGGGCGCTTTCCCCTGGAGTTTGCCGAGGCGGCTCGGCAGCAGGGGCACTTCGTGCATTGTGTCGGCGTGATGGGGATGGCTGCGCCCGAGTTGCAAGACCTCTGTCAGTCGTATGCCGAGACTCCGCTCGCGCGGATCGGCCGCGCGATTCGACTGTTTCAACGCGCGAAGATCGACCGCGTGGTGATGGCCGGCAAAATTGAGAAGACACTTTTGTTCCAGTCGTTTCGCATCCTCAGGCTGCTGCCCGACTGGCGCACGATTCACATGTGGTATCGCTATGCGACCCGCGACCGCAAGGACGACACGCTGCTGCTGGCCGTCATCCGCGAGTTCGCCCGCGACAACATTCACTTCGATTCCGCCCTCGATTACTGCCCGGAGTTACTCGTGAAACACGGATTTCTGACTCGACGCAGACCGACCGCTGCCCAGTGGCGAGACATCCGGTTCGGGTGGGATCTGGCCAAGGAAATGGGACGGCTCGACGTGGGTCAGTCGGTCGTGGTGAACGACCTCGCGGTGATTGCCGTCGAGGCCATCGAGGGGACGGATCGCGCGATCCAACGCGCGGGTGAACTCTGTCGCCGAGGCGGGTTCACCGTGGTCAAGGTGGCCAAGCCGCAGCAGGACATGCGGTTCGACGTGCCGACGATCGGCGCTCAGACGATCAAGACGCTGCAAGAGTCGGGCGGTCGAGTCCTCGCCATCGAAAGCAACAAGACGATCATGCTCGATCAGCACGAGGTGATCGCGCTGGCCGACCGGCTGGGGATCTCGATCGTCGCGATCAACGCCGACGAACTCGAGATGCGAGCCGCCGCGTGATAGCCGCGAGCATAGAAGCCTGACGCACCTTGTCACGGAATCTCCGTGAGGTGTGAAAACTCAGGTTAGAACTGGTCGCTGAGTCGTCTCACGTCGCTGTCGCTGGTGGTTTGCAGCGG
>JAYUFF010000827.1:0-1515 GCA_043738825.1 Schlesneria sp. | reverse complement strand
CGCAGATGGTGCTCGATTCGTCCGCGCCGCTCAGTTATCTGGCCGGGCAGTCGCTGAGGTTCTTTGAACCGTTCCTGGGTGCGGTTCTCGATCCGGCTGGCGTGCGCGAGTTTGCCGGTTTCTTGGAGAAGCGCGGGGCGGTCGAGTACGTCGCGCGAAGGCTCGATGAGTTGTCGCGCGTTCCGTGACGCGATCGAGTCCCGGAGGGACGACATACGATAGCCCACGGCGTCAGCCGTGGGTGTTACGGCCCAAGGAACGCCAAGCCCCGGAGGGGCGACATCTCCTCGGGCCATTCGCGTCTGACGAGACGAGTGTTCAAAGAACGGAGACGGTTCTCGCGCTCGAGATGTCGCCCCTCCGGGGCTTGTTTGTTGCGCCGATCGTTTCCCACGGCTGTCAGCCGTGGGTGTGGCGATCGAGAAACGCCAAGCCCCGGAGGGGCGACATATCGTACGAGACGACCGCCTTCGTTCTTCAGATGTGAAATGTCGGAAGAGATGTCGCCCCTCCGGAGCTTGTTTGTTGTGGTGATCGTTTCCCACGGCTCACGCTGTGGGCTACCGTATGCCGTCCCTCCGGGACTGGATGAGAACCGTTCATGAGAACCGTTCGCTCACGGGCGCGACTGCTCGGCTGTTGGCTCACGTCGATTCGACCTGCTCCTTTTCGATGCTCGTCTGTTTCTGACCCTCAACCTTTCACCCTCAACCATCGACCACACTCATGCCCCACGGATCGGGACAAAACGGGCAGCATCCGCCTGCGGTGGCGAAGGGGATTGGCGATCCCGACTCGTTGCAGGTGATCCTTGCCACCGATTGTGGCAGCACGACGACGAAGGCCATCCTGATCGAGAAGGTCGATGGCGTGTACCGGCAGACGTTCCGGGGGGAAGCGCCGACGACGGTCGAGGAACCGGCGGCCGATGTCACCGTCGGTGTGACCAACGCGGCGACTGAGGTGGGTGAGTTGTCCGGGCGGCGGCTGGTCGATGAGCAGGGCCAGCTTATTCGGCCCGCTCGCGGCCAGGATGGCTGCGACATCTACATCTCCACGTCCAGCGCGGGGGGCGGCCTGCAAATGCTGGTCGCGGGAGTGGTGAGGCAGATGTCCGCCGCCAGTGCCGAGCGGGCGGCCCTCGGTGCCGGCGCGATCGTGATGGAGACGCTCGCCTCCAACGACAAGCGAAAGCCGTTCGAGCAGATTCAGCGGATTCGCGAGCTGCGTCCCGACATGATCCTGCTCGCGGGGGGAACCGATGGCGGGACGAAGTCGCACGTCGTGCAGCTTGCGGAGCTGATCGCTCCCGCCAAGCCGCAGCCCCGGTTCGGCGGGCAGTACCAGATGCCGGTGATCTTCGCGGGGAATCGCGATGCGGCGGCGCTCGTGCAGGACGTGCTGGGGAATGTCTGCGCGTTGTCGATCGTCGAGAACCTGCGTCCCGTGCTGGAGCGGGAGAACCTCGCCCCGGCCCGCGACCGCGTTCACGATCTGTTTCTCGAACACGTCATG
>JAYUFF010000826.1:0-4098 GCA_043738825.1 Schlesneria sp. | reverse complement strand
GAGGGCGAACGCTTCACAGCGCGATGAAGTCAGGGGCTCTTGAAGCGATCGCCCTCGCTCACGCTGCGGGTTACTTGGCGCTGATACCGTGAACAAAGAAACGAACCATGAAACACATCCCGGTCCTGATCGCCACAGTCGTCGGCTTCCTGATGATCTTCGCGTACTTTGTGCCGCCGCTGCTGTCGTGGCGGCAGAAGGCCGAGGAATGGTTCACCATTCTGGCGGCCATCGCGATGCTGCTCGGCGGAACAAACCTGTGCGTGCATCATCTGCGCAAGATTTCGGATCGCGAGTCGGGCTGGGGCTTCTCGGCCGTGACGCTGCTGACGTTTGTCATCACCGTCGGCGTGGGAATGCTCAAGATTGGCGTGGTGCCGGAGTCGGCGAGGAACCTCGACCGCGCCTGGTCCGGCGGCTACCTGCAGGAAGGGGGCGCGTTCTGGTGGATGTTTCAGTACGTCTACTCGCCGATGATGTCCACGATGTTTGCCCTGCTGGCGTTCTATGTGGCATCAGCCGCCTTTCGAGCATTCCGGGCGAAGAACTTTGAAGCGGCACTGCTGCTCGTCACCGCCATCATCGTGCTGATCGGCCAGACTCCGGATCGCGACTTTCTGCCCGAGCAACTCTCGTTCATCCGGTTCGAGACCCTGACGGAGTTGTGCAAGAAAACCTTCGTCACGGCCGGACAGCGGGCCATCATGATCGGGATCGCCCTGGGCGTCGCGGCCACGTCGCTGCGCATCCTGCTCGGTCTGGATCGGTCCTATTTGGGAGGCGACGAGTAATGTAGTTCCGCCTACCGTAGTCCCGTCGCTCCGTCGGCGGGACGTGCGGCAACGAGCGTCCACGCTGGTGTGTACGCCCCTCCACAATGGTCCCGTCGGCGGAGCGACGGGACTACAGTAACCGAGTCTTCCATGTTCCAATTTCTCAATACGCTCGATCGCCGCTGGGTGTTTCTCGCAATGGGCCTGGCGGTCGCGATCCCGATCCTGTTGGGAATCGGTGCCACCGAGCAGCCGACCGCCCAGACGCAGCGGATGTTCGACTACATCGAGGCTCTGCCCGCAGGCTCGCGCGTCCTGATGGCCCTCGACTACGATCCGAGTTCGGAGGCCGAGCTGACTCCGATGGCGTACTCGTTCACGCGGCACTGTTGTCTAAAGCGGCACAAGCTCTACTTCCTGACGCTGTGGTCCAGTGGTCCGCCGATGCTCGACAAGACGATCTCAAAAATTGTGCTGGGCGAGTTCGATTCCAGTGGTCGGCCGATGAAGTACGGCGAAGACTATCTCAATCTGGGCTACTTCCCCGGTGAGTTCGGTGCGGTGAACCCGATCTGCTCGAACCTCCGTCAGGCCAAGCCGCAGGACTCGAAAGGGATCAGCCTGGATGCCCTGCCGATGATGAACGGCGTCTCCGGTGGCAAGGACATGCAGCTCATCGTCAACGTGTCGGGAGGCTATCCCGGCGCGAAGGAGTGGGTGCAGTACGGCAGCACGCCTCACAAGATTCCCATGGGAGCGGGATGCACGGGTGTGCAGGCCACGCAGCTCTTTCCCTATCACCCCGATCAATTGGTGGGGCTGGTGGCCGCCATTCGCGGAGCCGCCGAATACGAGGCGATTCTGGCCAAGGCGTATCCGCAATACACGGAACTCCGCTGGCGAGACGGCACGCGCCGGATGGGTGCCCAGCAATGGGCGCATCGCCTGATGATCGGCCTCATTCTGCTGGGCAATGTGATTCACTTCGCCTCGCGGCGCGGAAGGGGGCGATGATGAAACGGGAGACGCTCATCTGGACGATGTTGCTGGCCTTCGGTGGTGTGTTTCTGTTGGTCCGCGCCGTGGCAACAGAGCGCGGAGTGGGCCGCCAGTATGTTGTCGCTCGCGAAACGGCGGGACGGTTCGATGAGACAGCAGGCAAGATTGTCGAAGTCGATCCGAAGTCGATCCCGGTGGACGACAGTCGGTTTCACCAGATGCAACGAGCCACCAAGTACGTGGAGGCTCTGCACGGCGACACCACGTCCGTCTTCAGTCTGTCGCGCACGATTGGAATCTGGATGGCAGCCCTCCTGACGCTGTGCATCTTCTCGTACCTGTACCGAGACAACGTCTGCTACAAGTTGGCGGAAGCCTTGATCGTCGGAGTCTCGGCGGGCTACGCGATGGTCGTCGCGTTTTGGGAAGTCCTGATTGCGAAGTTCCTGGTGAAGCTGGCTCCCGACGTGGCGCGGTACGCCTTCGTTCCCGACACGCCCGTCGGGAACGACACCGAATGGCTTTATCTCGTGCCGCTGATTCTCGGCGTGCTGGTGTTCGCCCGCTGGCTGCCCAAGGGCAAATGGCTGGCTCGCTGGCCGCTGGCCTTCGTGGTGGGAACGACCGCCGGACTGAAACTGATCTCGTTTCTGGATGCTGACTTCATCAGCCAGATTCGCAGCACGATTCTGCCATTGGTGGTGTTCGCCACCGATCAGGCTGGTGCGCGAGTGTTCGATTGGAAGCAGTCACTCCAAAACATCGTGCTGGTAGCCAGCGTGCTGACCAGCCTGACGTACTTTTATTTCTCGGTCGAACACAAGGGCGTCGTCGGACGGATCTCGAGGCTGGGCGTGTGGGTCTTGATGATCACGTTTGGAGCCTCGTTCGCACTGACCGTGATGAGCCGCATCACGCTGCTGACGATGCGGCTGGAGTTTCTGTTCAAGGACTGGCTGGGAATCGTTTCGAGTTGAGAAGACATTGCCTGACGCTGGCCACAAACGCGATGGCGTCTATACTCCACCCACCCGCTTGAGTCGTGTCCTAATTTGAAAGCGAGATGCCGGGCGGCAACTAGCCCGACGCGCAAGCGAGGGCTGACCGTTCAATGATTCCGAAGCCCTCGCTTGCGCGTCGGGCTAGTTTTGGAAGTTCACTCGTACAAATTAGGGCACCACCCCCGCTTGAGTCTCGGCTCCGACCGGCTTCATCGACCGCGCGTCATTGGAAACCCATTCATGGCCCAGTCCACTCCACCCAGCGTCATCGTCATCGGCGGCGGCCCTTCCGGTTCGACGGCCGCCACGCTGATCGCTCAAAAAGGCCATCACGTTCGGCTGTTTGAGCGAGAACGATTTCCGCGTTTCCACATTGGCGAGTCACTCATTCCGCAGACGTACTGGACGCTCAAGCGACTCAACATGCTCGACAAGATGAAGGGGAGCCACTTCATCAAGAAGTACAGCGTGCAGTTCGTCGGCTCATCGGGCCGGCTGTCGGAACCGTTCTACTTCTGGGACAACCGGCCGCATGAGTGTTCTCAAACGTGGCAGGTCCGGCGGAGCGAGTTCGATCAGAAGATGCTGGAGAACGCCGTCGAGCATGGCGTCGATGTGCAGCAGGGCGTGCGCGTGCTGGAAGTCCTCTTCGAGGGAGACCGCGCGGTGGGCGTGCGGATTCAGAATGAAGACGGCAGCGGCGAACGAGTCGAGCGGGCGGACGTGATCGTCGATGCCAGCGGGCAAAGCTCGCTCATCATGGGCAAGCTGGGACTGCGTGAATGGGATCCGGTCCTCAAGAAGGCCGCTTGCTGGACGTACTGGGAGGGGGCTTATCGCGACACCGAAAAGGACGAGGGTGCGACCATTGTGTTGCAGACTCAGGGAAAAACGGGCTGGTTCTGGTACATCCCGCTGCACGACAACATCGTCAGCGTCGGCGTGGTCGCGGGCTTTGATTACCTCTTCAAGAATCGCGACACCAAGGATTTCGAGAAGCTCTACCACGAAGAGGTCGAGAAGTGTCCGGCCGTGAAGCAGCGGATCGCGAACGCCAAACGAGCCGACATCTACCGCGCGGCCAAAGAGTATTCGTATCGCTCGCAGCGCGCGGCGGGCAACGGCTGGGTGCTGGTCGGTGATGCGTTCGGGTTCCTCGATCCGCTCTATTCGTCGGGCGTGCTGCTCGCGTTGAAGTCGGGTGAGCTGGCGGCCGATGCCGTCTGTGAGGGCCTCGCCAAGGGAGACACCTCCGCCGCGCAGCTCGGTTCGTGGGAAGCCGACTACGTGCGCGGCATGGAGCGGATGCGATCGCTGGTCTGCGC
>JAYUFF010000825.1:0-1517 GCA_043738825.1 Schlesneria sp. | reverse complement strand
ACGTTCAAACTCACCGACCCGCGCATCCTCGCCCCCGGCGAACCGAACCGCTCTCTGATCCTCGAACGCATGAAACTCGAAGGCCTCGGTCGCATGCCTCACGTCGCCTCCAAAATCGTGGACCAGCAGGCGGTCAACGTGGTGCGAGAATGGATCGCCAGCCTCAGCGACAAGGCTCTCCTCGAAACCCCCGGCGCGATCCACCCGCGATTTCCGACCAAGTGAGTTGATCGCTTGTCGTGACTTATTTCCGGATTGAGCTTGGCCTAGTGCTTTGTCACACCTAAGAATTGGGGTTGTTGTCGTAGCCACGTTCGCCAGAACGTGGGCGAGACGCTGGATGGACCCCACGCTCTGGCGAGCGTGGCTACTCAACCCGAAATCTCAGGTGTGACAAAGCACTAGGAGAGAGTGCCCATCGCGAACGGAAACGCGCCGTCGCGACGGGGGAGCTTGAAGGAGGCAAGTCGTGAGTATTGCATTGGCTGATGCCTTGGAGGACGTGGAAGCTCGAAGAGGGGCTGACGTATCGCGGTGAGGTTCACGGTCGGCAAGTCGAAGTACGAGTTCTCACCAATCCACTGTCTTCTGAGGGATTGCTGGCTGAGGGCGTGATGGCTTTGCTCAACAAACCGTAGGGTGGGGACTGTCCACCACATTGGCTTGTGAGTTGGTGGGCGCAGCCCACGCTACATTTTGTGAGCCGCTGTATTTTGTGGGCCAAGCCGGCCCGGCCTCCGGCACGCTGCCGACGTTGAATGGTGTCGCGTACCATACCGGCATGTCCCCTGGTACGAAGCCACGCCGCATCGCGATCTTGTTCGAGTACGCCACGTTGAACGGCGGCGAGCGATCGATGCTGGCTGGTCTCGACTGGCTGCAACGCCACGAATCGGGTTGGGAGTTCGTGGCCGTCGCGCCGGGACGCGGTCGGCTGGCCGAGGTACTTGCAGAACGACACGTCGAGTTGATTCCGTGGTCAGTGACCGCCGAGCCGGATTGCGCGCGGTTGAGTCGCGAGGCAATTGAGGCGTCACTCACCGAGGCCGTTCAGCGCGCGAAGGCCGACTTGCTGCACGCCAACAGTCTGGCGATGGGCCGTCTGACGGGACGCATCGCACAGCAACTCACGATCCCGACCACATCTCATCTGCGCGACATCCTCACGCTGAGCAATGCTTCGATCGCAGATCTGAATCGGAACCGGCAACTGGTCGCGGTCTCGAACGCCACGCGCGAGTTCCATGTCGCGCGGGGACTCGACGCGGAACGAGTCGTCGTCGTGCGCAATGGCCTCGATCTCGATGGCTTTCAGCCGCGAGCGGCCACCGGTTGGTTGCACGACGAATTGAAGCTGCCTCGCTCGGCAAAGTTGCTCGCGACGATTGGCCAGATCGGATTGAGGAAGGGCCAGGACGTGTTGGCCGCCGCCGCACCGGCCATCGTGCGCGAGCAGCCCGACGTGTACTTCGTGCTCGTTGGCGAACGGTCCTCGACGAAGGCGGAAAGCATCGCGT
>JAYUFF010000824.1:0-4101 GCA_043738825.1 Schlesneria sp. | reverse complement strand
GCCCAAATCAACGCCACCGTGACCAGAGCCGACAACGACCACTGCGTGTTACCGTGACGCTTCCAACCTTCAAACATTCGCTCGTCAAACACGCTGCGTAACGCTCACTGAAGAGCACCCTCTTCCCCGATCCCCAGTACACTCATGCCAGACTCCCTTCTGGTTCCCGGGCCAATCCCTGACATGCCAAGTCTCGCTCTTTCTCCCCAACACGAAAAGACTTCCTGAAATTCGTTCACGGCGTTGAGTGGCCGGGGCAGGAGCGTCTTCGCGATGCCCCGGTTTGTTGAGTTGATCACTGCCTCCGTGGCTTCGCTCAAAGCGGCTTCAGCCACGGCCACCCGCCGTCAGCGTCAATCTCGAAGCGGACGTGACGCTGCTGCTCGACAAAGCTCACCGTGCGGTGAAGCAACAGAATTGGGAGGAGCTGCTGACGTGCCTCACCGACGACGGTCGTGACGAATGGATCTTTGAGATCACGACCGGTTCTTCGCTTGCCATGACGATGCTGGAAAAACAGGGAGGAGTCGCGGTGCTGACACCTGTGAAACGTAAGAATGGCCGAAACTCCAAGTCGCATCGAGACTTCTTTCACGCCCCAAAAGGGTTAACGGCGTAGAGGGCCACCCAGCCGTCTCCAATCAGGCCACCGTCATTCCAACGGAAGCCGCGCTGCCAGCCGAGTTGCTCGAACCCGTCGAAACTTTGTGTGATGCTCGTCACGTTCAACACGGGTGCCAGGCCGTGGATCGGCACGGGATTGCCCCTTCATCGGAACGGCTGTTTACCCGTTGAAAAACGGGCTCTCCGCCATTTGTGTTGGATGTCCATCATCAGCCGCAGGGCGCTAGCCCCGGTTGCGGCGAATTTCAACCGGGCTAGCGCCCTGCGGCTCATTCGCCACGAGAATCAACACGGATCGCGGAGAGCCGAAAAACGTAGGGGATGCCTCTGGTTTGCCCGCCTTCCAACTCGAATCACGGGCAAGCGAGACGCTGACCCTACGCATTTCAACCGGCGGCTACTTGCGAATCGCCCAGAGGTGGCCGAACGTGCGCATGTAGATCGTGCCGTTGCTGATGGCGGGTGATGAGGACTGGTCCTCACCGAGGTCATTCACGGCGAGGATCTTGAATTCGCGACCGGCCTGGATGACGTGGACCTTGCCATCGCGAGCGGTCAGGTACAGCTTGCCGTCGGCGTAGACAGGTGACGCGCGGTGCTTCTGCCGGTGCGTGATCTGCGAATAAACTTCCTTGCCCGACTTTGCTTCGAGGACCGTCAGATTGCCATTCTCCATGCAGAGGTAGGCCAGATCGCCGACGACCACGGGCGACGGCACGTCGGGAGTTTGCTTCCACGACCAATAGTGCAGAGCCGCTTCGTGGGTGATGTCACCCTTGCCATCGGGCTTGATGCAGATCACGGGATGCTTCTTGGCGGACGGTGCGATGATCAGGCCCGGCACGGCGACGGGTGACGCCACGAAACGGAGCGCCGGATCATCGCGTCGGTTCAAGCCGCCGCAGCGCCACAGCTCGTGCCCGTCCTTCAAATCGTGAGCGATCAGGAAGTCGGCTCCGTGGGTGAGCAGGAACTTTTTGTCGCCGTCCTGATAGAGCATGGCCGAGGCGTAGGAGTGCTCGTTCTCGGCGATGGCATCGCTGGGCCGGTCGGCTCGCCAGACCTGCTTGCCCGTCGCACCATCGAGAGCCACCACGCACGCCTCGCGCGTCTTGGCGTCTCCGTCGCCGTGAATCAGTTGCAGATAGAGGACGCCTCGGTCGAACACCGGCGTGGAACTCATGCCGAACTGAATGTTGAACTTGCCGTAGCGGTCCTGGACGTTGAACTTCCAGACCTCTTGCCCCGCGACCGTGTAGCACGCGAGCGTCCCGTTCCCCATGAAGGTCCAGACGTGCTGGCCATCGGTCACGGGTGAGGGCGATGCCGAGTTCCCCTCGTCGCCGCGCGCCTTCTGGTTTCCGCGCGCGACCACTTGCTGCCACTGCTGCTTGCCGTCGATGCCGATCGCGATGAGCAACAACTCGCCCGCGTCGTTGACCGATGTCAGGAAGATCCGTTCACCCCACACGACCGGCGTCGCTCCGGCTGGTCCCGGCAGCGGCAACTTCCAGGCGACGTTTTGCGAGGGGCTCCATTCGGCGGGCAGATTCTGCTCGGCACACAACCCGTTTCCCGTCGGCCCGCGCCAACTGGGCCAGTTGTCGGCGACGACGGTTGAGCAGAGGACGTTTGAACAGAGCAGGGTCAGCGAGACGAAGACGGCGATCACAGAGAACGGCTTCATGCGGAGAATCCTCGGGCGGGAGATTGAGGGCGGGCAGCGGTCGCCGAAAGTGTGGCGTCGGCCTGTGCGCGAGTCAACGCCCGCCAGTGGCCGCCCAATGGCACTGACTTTAGGTAGCCACGGTCGCCAGACCGTGGGATTGTGACGGCAATTCTGCTGGCCCCACGCTCTGGCGAGCGTGGCTACGAAGTAAAGTCAGTGCCATTGAGAGGCCACCGCCGAGCGGTCTCAAGCCGCCGTCCCACGGCAAAGAGAATTCAGATTTCTTCCGCCGTTGACCAGAAACCTTGTTGAGAGGCTCCCTGGTTCCGCGTTTGTCTCCCTGACGACCCGAGTCGTGGCGTTCGATGACTCACGCATCGAACGCCGCAAAAACGCGGGCCTCCACGATACCACTCACTTCCCTGCATCAGTCCTTCAGGAGAGATAACCATGTTGACGAAACGCCTCTTGCAAACTGTCCGTCATCGATCAAGAGCGGCAGCCGCATTGCTGGTTGCGGCGGTGGTCTTGTGCTCATCCATTGCATCGGCTCAACAAGGATCTGCTGGCCCACCACCACCCCCGCCACCTCCTCCGCCCGGCTTCGGCCTCCCGCTGCTCGGACTAACGAGTGATCAACTCGCGGCGTTCGAGGTTGGCAAGGGCGATTTTGAAGACGTGGAGACCAAGGCCAGCGGGTTGGGACCGATCTTCAACCGTGACTCGTGCGCCGCGTGCCACTCGGTTCCGGCGCTCGGCGGCAGCAGCCGAGTCTTCGTCACTCGATTCGGTCGCGTGGCGAACGGTGTCTTCGATCCACTGGTCTCACTCGGTGGTTCGCTGTTGCAGGAACGGGCCATTGATCCGAGCGGGTTGGAACACGTGCCGCATGAGGCAAACGTTGTGGCCAGGCGACAGTCCACGCCGTTGTTTGGTCTCGGCCTGATTGAAGCGATTCCCGACGCGACGATTCTGCGCGGAGTCCGAACCAAACCCGTGGACGGTGTTCTCGGCAAAGCCTCGATGGTGCTGGATGTCGCCACGCAGAAGACTCTGGTCGGTCGCTTTGGCTGGAAGGGACAGCAGGCCACGCTCCTCTCGTTCGCCGGTGACGCCTACTTGAACGAGATGGGGATCACCAACCGGCTGTTCCCGACCGAGAACGCACCGAACGGAAATGTCGCGCTGCTCAAGAAGCTGGACACAGTCCGCGATCCCGAGGATCAGCCTGATCCCGTCAGCGGCAAGGCGGGCATTGACGTGCTCGCCGACTTCATGCGTTTTCTTGGACCGCCGCCGACTCGACCGATCACGGCGTCCAACGCGTTCGGTGCCAAGTTGTTCCTGGATGTCGGCTGCGCGAGCTGTCACACCCCGATGATGTCCACCGGCTCCAGCAAGATCGCGGCGCTCAATGCCAAGACCGTCATGCTTTACTCCGACCTGCTGCTGCACGACATGGGCATGCTCGGCGACGGCATCGTCCAGGGAACGGCCGGCGCGCGAGACATGAAAACCCCGCCCCTCTGGGGCCTGAGTGCCAGCGGCCCGTACCTGCACGACGGCCGCGCCATGACCATCGAGGATGCCATCAAGGCTCACGACGGAGAAGCGAAAGTTTCCAGGGACCGCTTCCTCAAACTCACGCGAGATCAGCAGGCTCTGCTGGTCGAGTTCTTGAAGTCGATTTGATTCACGCCCGGCGTCGCTAAGCTCGACTTTTGCCATCTTTGGAGTGCGGGGATTCATCGCCGCTTTCATTTCTTCGGAACTTTTTGATTTGATGAACGACACACTAACCGCCGGGG
>JAYUFF010000823.1:0-4103 GCA_043738825.1 Schlesneria sp. | reverse complement strand
CGAGCGGCGTGGCCAACTCCTCCAAAAACCAATTCGGCAATGTGGTGGCCGCGGCAACGGCGGCTGCGGTTTTCAGAAAGCTTCGTCGGGTCGTCATCGTGTTCTCCTTGGTGAGTTACAACAGCCGCGAGAGGAGGCCGGCATGAATGTTTCAGCCGTTCGCCGTGCGATCAGCAAGCTCGTTGGTTGAGCTTTCTGGTCAGATAGGTCCAAACAACCAGCCGCGGGTCTCCGCTTTCGACTTTAGCAGCTTGGCCTTGGTCTCGATGACGTTCTTCGGGAACGCTGAATAATCGAGGACGACGTGTTCCAGAAACGGTTCCGGATCGGGAATGGCAGGCAAGTCGAGTTCCGTGCATTCAGCCACGGTGACACCCAGCACGCCGATGGATGCGCAGCCCAGTGTCTCGGTGTAGTGCCGATGAGCGGCTTGCGGAGCGATCTGGTCTCTGTCGTACATCGACAGCTTTTGCTCATCCTTGGGAGTTGGACGAAACGCCTGTGACGTGACACGCCCGTTTTGGATGAAGCCGGGATGAATCTGACGCAGCAGCAAAGTAGTGCTGTTCATCCTTGGGCTCCCGCCAATTGGCGAATTTCATTCGCGAGCCATTTCCAGTCTCCATCGTCCTCGAGATTGAGGCTTCGATTGTCTTCCTGTTGATTCTGAATCTTGAGGCGATGCCATTCCCCGCTGTGACGAGCGAAATCAATCTCCAGCGACAACTCGTGTCCGCCAAGACTCCATTCAACTTGGATTCCGCCCTCTGCAGTCGGATAGACAAACGGCAGGGGCAATTCATCGGGATAGTTTGCTTCAAAAATCTTGGCGAACCAGTCCAATCCCTCACTGCTTAGCGTGCTACCTTTACCATCCAACCATCCATCCTTCAGGTTTTTCAATTCCTCGATCCGAGCGGGCACGTCGTTGGTGTCAAGAACGCTGATGTGCTCGATACTGTCGATGGCCTGCAATTTGTCTGACCGATTGAATCGGCCGACTCCCTTAAGCACTACACGCAAGCCTTGCTCGAATCCGTCGTAGGCTTCGCTGATGGCCTTTCGGTGTAACTCGGGGATCTTTCCGGGAACCTTTGGGCCATTGAGTACATGGAGTGCAAATGTCTGCAGTTCTTTGTCAATGACTGGGATGGTGCCGCGAAGCGTAACGTCTTCGGTCAATTCCTGAACTTTTGGGGACGCGAGCAGCAACTTTCGTCGCGTCGCCTTAGTCAGTCGCGCCGGCCGGGCAGCGTTCTCTGGTGAGAACTCGAAGACTTCTCCCTCGCGAAGGCTGCGTCCGATGCGGTCGAAGTAACCGAGTAAGAAATCGGGAAGGTGGTCTGTTATCGGCTCGTCATGTTCTGCGGCATTTACTGCAGCAATGATGCTCTCACGTGCCTGTTCAAAGTAAACAATATTTGGATGAGGCAACAGGCAGAAACTCGCCGCAACGAGGGCGATCATCGGTTTCGCGCTGCCCTCGCTGATCCCTGTTAGATCGACTGAGATTCCATCGGAGAATTTGCGAGTACGTATTCGGTCTCGATGCTGACTGAGAAAATGCCACTTCGCAACTTCGACAATCAACTCTTCGAGCACAGCCAGATCCTTCAGCATCTCCAATGGGATGGAATGCTTCTCGAATCGTTTGCCGTCCAAGCGAGGGCTCATGAATTGAATCGGATCGCTCATTCGGTCAACTCGCACACAATGCCCCGGTCTCGTTGTGAAGCCCCGTGGAAATCGCACCGCCAATAATCTGTCGGCAAGTGTAGCAGATCAATTGCGGCATTTTTCGTTCGGGTGTTACCGCCGGTGACGGTAGACCAACAATGCCGTAATTCCATCTTTTCAGCGTAGAAATCAGAACGCGATTGACGCGAGGACTTGACCCTCCGGGCTGGTCAAGCTTCAGCGACGCAAATAGTACCCGCGATCAACTCACTTTGTCGGCAAGCGCGGATGGATCGCGCCGGGAGTTTCGAGGAGTGCTTTGTCGCTGAGGCTGGCGATCCAGTCTCGGACCACGTTGACTGCCTGTTGGTCCACGATTTTTGAGGCGACATGGGGCATGCGGCCGAGGCCTTCGAGTTTCATGCGTTCCAGGATCAGGGAGCGGTTCGGTTCTCCTGGGGCGAGGATGCGCGGGTCGGTGAGTTTGAACGTCCCCTGACCGGGTCGCGTGTTGACGGCCAGGGTTTGCGTGAGCGGGATCGAGGCCTGCAACTCGAACTCGGCGTTGCCGCCGCCCCATTTGCGGTGGCAGTGGGCGCAGTTGGCGTGCAGGTAGGATCGTGCCCGGTGATGCAGGTTCTCCTTGGCGTCGCGGTAATCGGCCAGTCGAGGCAGCTCCTCGGGAGGCTTTGGCAGCTTGTCCTGGAAGACGCCGAGCTTCTCCAGCACGGACAACTGGTTCGCCACCTTGCCGTCGTAGTTGTGAGCCTTGTTCATTTGCAGAGTCGTCACGCCCAGCACGTACTTCGCCGCCATCGTGTGGCAGAGCGTGCATTCGGCTCGACTCGGAAAGCGCCAGACCTGCTCGCGCTGTCCGCCCGGCGCGGCGGCATCCTTGATGATCAGCGTGCGATCGAGTCCCTCCGCCGCGAGCAACTCGGCGTCCGTCTGATCGTCGTTCCAGATGAACAAAGCAGATGAACAAAGGGCAGGGGCAGATGAACAAAGGAGATGAACAAAGGTGTCAGGAACCGTTGACAGGCAACTGTCCGGATTTGGTTCCTGACACCTTTGTTCATCTCCTTTGTTTTCCTTGAGACTCGGCCCTTCTGTCGGACCAATGTGGTTCTTCTCAAACAGACACCGTCGATCAAAACCAAGCGGGGCTGACCAGTTGATGGCCGAAATCTCAGAGTGTTGAAACAAAGCGCGCTTCCTGCGACTGCCGTTGGCGTCTTTGTTGGTAGCGACCCCATCCTTTCAACATTGAGGTCGCTCGCGGGATTCCGTCCCAATGCCGGTTCGGCTCGATGGCGTCACGAATCGCGTGGTCGCTTCTGTCTCCCGGCATTCGCCAGTTTTCTAGCAAGGAACGAACCATGCGTCACTCGACCCGACTGTTCACGATCACCGGACTCATCGGCGGGTTTCTGCTGGCGGGGGCAGCCAGCCGGGGCGATGAGAAGGCCTTGCAGGTGGGGGATTCCGTGCCAGACTTCAAGAGTCTGGACGACCAGGGGCTGATCTGGGATTCGCGGGAACATGTCGGCAAGAAGATTGTCGTCGTGTACTTCTATCCCAGCGATTTTGCCTTCTGCTGCACCCGGCAGGCCGTGCGCTATCGTGATTGTCGGCGGGAGTTGGCGGCCCACGGTGTCGAAGTGGTGGGTGTCAGCGGCGATGTCGTTGCGGCGCATCGGATGTTCAAGGAAACGCACCGGCTGAACTGCGCGCTGCTAGCGGATTGGGAGGGCAACGTCGCCCGCAAGTTTGGGGTGCCGCTGCGGGCGGGCGGGAAGGCGATGGTGAAGGACGCCGATGGCAAAGCGGTCGTGGATGCGGAGGGCGCGGCGATCAAAGTCCGACGAGACTTCACTGCGGAGCGACGGACGACATTTGTGATCGGCAAAGATGGACGCATCATCTATCAGGACGTGGCCGTTTCGCCCGTGAAGGACTGTCAGGAAGTCCTGGAGTTCCTCTGCGAGTACTCCTCCAGCACTCCGCCAATTGACCCGTAGGACGGGCACTCCTGCCCGTCCTGATTTTCCGCCTTCAAAAACGGACGGGCAAGAGTGCCCATCCTACACGGCCTCAACGGTCGTTCGAGAGGGGTCAACGCCTTGTCCTTCATCCGGCGAACTCCGGCGCAGCCGCTCGCGGAAACTGTCATACTGCGAAACGCATTGATCCCGTTCACCTCCTGCGAATCAGCCATGAATCAGCCACTCGCGGATCACGGGCAGCGGTTGGAACGGCATCGACCGTATCTGACCCTGCTGGCTCGCGCTCACCTGAATCCGCGCCATCCGTCGAAGCTCGATTCTTCGGACATCGTCCAGCAGACGCTGTTGGATGCGTTTGCCAAGCAGGATCAGTTTCGAGGCTCCTCCGAGGCCGAGCTGGCCGCGTGGTTGCGAGAGATC
>JAYUFF010000822.1:0-28482 GCA_043738825.1 Schlesneria sp. | reverse complement strand
CTGCGCTGCGGCAATGGTTCGTGACGGTCTGAAATGACTTCGGTCAGGGTTTCCGAACCGACTCTCAAAATCAGCACATGCCCGGCGGCACAGAGCCGCGCGTCCAGAATCATGTCCGGGCTGCGCAACACGATCGCACAGTGATGGACGAACAACTCCGGGTGCAGAGGCCGGTCGTGGGCACACAGCACCAAGTCAGAGACATCGGGACGGGCAACTCGAACGGACATGGCAAACCACTCGGCGAACGATTCAACACGTCGCCGATTATAGGAGCCGTCGAGAGGGACTCGCCATCGTCGCGGCCTCGCGAATCACGTGGCGTGCTGTTGGAGATCGGCCACGCCCTGGCGGTGACAGAAATCTCCGAACGACTCGCCCGACTGCCGGTTTGCCTTGTAGTACTGCAACGCCGGAACGATGGCCGACACGACATCGGCCTGCGGAACGGAGTCCTTGTAGATGAACGCCAGTCGCGTTCCCTGGACATTGCCGCCGAGGAAGATCGTGTACTTGCCCAGAGCTCCACCGACGCCAGCGGCTTTGCCGACGAGACCGATGTCCGGCGTATACGGTCGCGCGCAGCCGTTCGGGCAGCCGGTCATGTGGACCGAGATGCGATCGTGCCTGATGCCGAGCTTTGCCATCTCGACTTCGAGTTCGTCGATGATGCCCGGCAGCGCACGTTCAGCCTCGGTGATCGAGAGGCCGCACGTGGGAAAAGCCGGGCAGGCGATCGAGTACCGGCGAATCAGAGTCAACTCATGATCCTGCTTGATGCCGTGAGCGACGAGCATCTGCACGATGTCGGCTTTGTCCCGCGGGTCGATGTCGCAGAGAATGACCGACTGCAACGCGGTCAGTCGCGTCTCCATGCCGTACTTGGTGAGGATGGCTCGCAGGCCGGTCTTGATCCGCAGCGAACCCTCGTCCTTGATGCGACCGCATTCGATGTTGATGCCGAGGAACAGTTTGCCGTCCCCCTGCTCGTGCCAGCCGATGTGATCGTCCACGTCGGTGACATCAATGTCGCGAGGGGCGGGCAGCGACTGGCCGTAGTATTCCTCGACCTTTACCTTGAACCAGTCGAGGCCGTGGTTGTGGATCGTGTACTTCAGTCGAGCGATCTTGCGGTCCTCACGGTTGCCGAAATCTCGCTGCACTTTGACGATGGCCTCGGCCGCACCGACGACCTGCTCGGGTGTGACGAATGCCAGCTTCTGAGCAATCGCGATGAATGTCTTCTCGGCCGAAGGCGTCTTCCCTTGACCGCCGCCGACGAGGACGTTGTAGCCGATGATTTTGTTTCCCTCGACAATCGCAAGGAACCCGAGATCCTGCGTGTAGATGTCGATGCAGTTGTCCTCGGGCAGCGCGATCGCCGTCTTGAACTTGCGAGGCAGATAGACCGTCCCGTAGATCGGTTCATCGACCGGAGTGAACCCCGTGGCGACGTTCGTCGATTCGCCCGAGTCATCCGTCAGCCAGATTTCGTGATAGGCGGTCGTTCGCGGTTTGAGGTGCGCGGCGATCGCGTCGGCCATCGCCTGCATCTGGTCATGCACCGGGTTGTTCTTGATCGGAGCCGGGCAGCACATGACATTGCGTTCAACATCGCCACACGCCGCCAGCGTGGTCAGCAACGTGTCGTTGATCGCCTGAACCGCCGACTTCAGATGACTCTTGATGACGCCGTGCAGTTGAAAGCCCTGCCGCGTGGTGACTCGCAGAGTGCCATTCGCATGCTGGTCACAAATGTCGAGGTGTGCGAGGAACTGCTTCGCTGATACTTTTCCACCTGGAACACGCGTCCGCACCATGAAGATGTGCTGTCTTCCCTTGGCCGTGCCGTCAGCGTTCTTGGCCTTGCGAGAGTCACGATCGTCCTGCTGGTAAACGCCGTGATTCTTGATGAGATGTTCCGAGTCCTTGCAGAACTCGTGATCGTGCCGCAACTCTTCGGCGAGCGTCCCGCGCAGTTGACGGCTCCCCTCCTTGATGACTTCCACCACGGAACGCTTGGCTTCCTCGGACATCGACCGAACTCCTGTGTCACGCAAATGGGGGAGCAACAATTTGCCCCCTCTGCCACGAAAATGAACGCACTCTGCAAGTGCCGGGGAGTATAGCGACGCAATCAAACCCTGACCAAGCTGCGCGGTGTTTCACCCAGTGCGATCAAGGCACACGACGGCACCATCAATTGGACTCAATCGCCGAATCTCACTTTGAAGCCGATCAGTTGCAGAGTGTCCTGCAAGAACGAGTACCGAGTGTTTTTGCCGTTGAAGAATTGCAGGGCTGAGCAACCAAGCCCAAGCGGCAATCTGACGAGGGTTGCAGCACCAAGGAAGTTTTGTCAGAATCCGCCGCCCTTGAAGGGGTTCACGGTCAAAGATGTTTGCCTGAAACCGTTTGTTTTTCCGTCTGCCCGGTTGAGAGAGAAAGAGTCGCGAGCCATGCCACTGTCGCGTGATACGCTGGAACATCAAACCAAACTTGCCAAGGACGCCTTGGCGAAATGGGTTGCCGCACTGGGAGAAAAGGGGATCGAACGGCCAGCGTTCCGTCGGAATCCCAAGTGGCGGCAGTTGAATGCCGAGTGCAACAAGATCAAACGCCGCTTGAATCGCGTCGCCGAAATTGAAGCCAACAACGTGGAAGTGGCTCAGCGTAAGGCTGCGAAACTAGCCGCAGCCGAATCGGCTGCGTGACTCCGATCGCACGGCCTGAATCGCGGCTTGTGCTTCATCGGTCGCTCCTTGGGTGCAACTCTCAATTCTTCAATTGACAATCGGAGAGGTGACAGAGCGGCCGATTGTGCAGCACTGGAAATGCTGTGTATCAGAAATGGTACCGGGGGTTCGAATCCCCCCCTCTCCGCTCTTTTTCTTTCAGTTTCCGTAAGTGCAGTTCTTGAAGGGGTTTTACAACAGGCGTAGACTCTTGCGTCCGCAGTTGTGAAACTTTTTGTGAAAGATTGGCAGTCCAATTCGGACCGCTCAATCGGGAGCTTCAAGGATATGGCACGAAAACAAGGCGGTCCCGTTGGACATACGGGGCAGACGAAGTCTGGAAACGTTCGCGACGTGAAAGTGGATCGAGTCGGTCCTGTCACCATCTACAAACGCGGCGATGTCTACTATCTCTACTACCGCGAGAATCGGAAGTCCGAGCGCCAGCGAATCGATGGCAATCTGGCTGTGGCTCGCGCGACTGCCGCCAAGGTCGCGGCCGCACTCGGCGAGAACCGACCTTCGCCACTCGGATTCAGCCGCACGTCACCCGAGGAGATGGTTTCCGGATATCTGGACTACGTTGCGAAGGTTCAGCAGCGAGCATGGCGCACCCAGGACCGCTACCGGGCCGCACTCGATCGGTTCCGTGATTTCTGTGTAGACTTGGGCATCTCAGCGGTGGACGCTGTTAGTGAATCCACAGTGGAAGACTTCGTGCGGTGGTTGCGAGGTCAGACCCGCACTCGCAACGGGGCCAAGAAAGGCAAACGGGAGATCTACGCCACGGGTGGCATCAAGTTCATTCTCAGCACCTGCCGAACGGCCTTCAATTGGGGTTCGCGACGACGGATGTTTCCACCCTATGCGGACAACCCATTCAGCAAGTTTCCGATCGAGAGCCTCAGCGATGTCGATTCCGCCGAGGACGGGACGCCGATCTTCACTGCCGAGCAGCAACGGACGTTCTTTGCCGCCTGCAATGACTGGCAGCGCGGAATCTTCTTGGCGCTGGTCACCTATGGAATGCGGGTGGGAGAGCTGACCCATCTGCTGATTGAGAACGTCGATCTTGCTGCGGGCGCGATTCAGATTTGTTCCAAGCCTGAACTGAACTGGCGGGTCAAATCAAAGCGACCTCGACAATTGCCGCTCACGCGAGAAATGAAGACGCTCTTCGAGGGCCTGATTGGCGATCGCAAGACCGGATTCGTATTCCTGAATGAAGACTTTGTGAGCGGCCGCAAGAAACCGACCAAAGAGTTCTCGTCCGACCGCTCGTTTCGAGAACGGATGATCAAATTGGTTGAAGTACTGGTGGCGGAGAATCCGGAGGCAACTGACAAGGATCGCCGACGGGTGGTCACGGCCTTTTGCCGTCGGATGGGACAAATGCCGGTGAAGCGAGTTCAGTTGGAATTCTGCAAACTCACCACAGAGATTGGCTGCCCCGAATTCACGCGGGCTCACAACCTCCGACACTTGTTTTCAAGTCGCGCCCAGGAAAATGGACTCAATCCATTGATGGTTCAGGAGCTCCTTGGACATGCTACGTTGACGATGACGAAGCGGTACACGCATTTGGGGATTGACTCGAAGCGGGAAGCCCTGGAGCGTTTGACGCCGGATCTGGACGGGGATGGACAATGAATTACACCTGTAAATGATTTCAGAAGCTCTGGTCGGCATGCCGGTGCGGCCTAGGTCCGATGGTAGTACGAAACGGAATCTGAAAGGCGAAAGAGGGCACTGTGTCCGCGAGGCTCGACTCTACTGACTACGAGAATGCCTACCGCTTAGGAATGGCGTCGATACAGTTCACGTTCTATGCCGAGCTTAAATGGGTGGGGATTGAGTCCAGTTACTCGGTCGCCCTGGAGCCGGTTGACAGACAGTACGAACTGCTGATTCAAATGGCGCGGAGCCTAAGCCGCGCGATTCCACGCAATACTCGTGCTGTCTGCCTCGACAACCTGACGAGGAACTTGACGACTGCAATTGCTGCCTATCGCATTCAGTGGCCTCTACGGGACGATATGAGTTGGATTGAAGAAGTTGAAGTTATGGAGGAAGGTCGGCACGGGGCCGAACAACAAGTTCTTCAACAGTCGCCGATGGTGACTCCGGACTGGATTGAGTTCAGAGGCTCACTTCAGAGGTTTGCCGATGCACTACCTCCCGTTCTCCGTGATCTTGTGGACCTCGCCCGACTGATTTTTCGTGAGTGCTACAACTGCAACACGGAGTCGGCCCCCGTTGGCCGCACAGGAAGCAGTCGATTAACCACTTCAGCGGCCGAATTGCACGATCGATTGCGAAGGCTGCTGATGGCACTATCTCAGCGGTCAATCGAGTTCTCTCGTCTTGCGTGTGATTTGCGGGACGTTGATGAATGGGGCGTTTTCGAAAGACTTCAGTCGCTACACCAGAATGTCGTGTCGTTACTGAAGCAGAATCAACAGGGAAACAGAGCCAGCGAGGATCAGTCTGAAGGCCGCACTGCCGACGGCGAAGAGGTGATCTTAGCGTCCCAACATTCGAGCGTTCAGCGTGCTTGGCGGCTCTACAATTATGCTGTCGAAAGGATGCCGCGTTCGATCCGGCCGGGAGGACACACCGATCAACAGGTCTACACGTTTTTACAAAATCTCATTAGCAGCGACACTGGACAACAGACACATCTGGAAGACTTTCAGCTTGAACCATTCAACAACTGGTCACGATATTTGCGCGATGCGAGGAAAGCTCTCTGTCGTCAGAAGAATTCCTCGCGTTCCGGACGCACCGGACGCAGCATCGTGACCCGTGAAGGAAGTGAATGAGCGGAGTTTGTTACACACGGCTTCGCCTATCTGGCCACCGCTTGAACCAGCCCCGTTGTGGCCCCTTCCTACGAGTCCAGCCGGTGTGATCGCGCCACCGCCCCCGGCACGACCAGCAACGGATCGTGGATGCAGGTCGTCGCGGTCGTTGAGGCCAACAGCTCCACCTCATTGAAAGCTGCCTGGCGTTTCGCGGCAGTTTTGAGTGTAGACACAAAGCGGAGGAAAGCGGACTGCCAAAAAAAAGCGGTCACAGAGCACCGTTTCGCGCACCCTCATTTGGGAGTTGGAGTTACGTGAATCCTACAGTTTGAAAACATGGCGTCGAGAACTCCACTTTCCGGATTGTATTTGATCGATGGTGATCATCAACAACGGAAACAGGAGGATCGGATGGTTCATCTCACCGTATCGGGGGCAGCTCGAGAGCTGAGCACTCGCCTCAGCATCGCAGTCAAACCGCACGAGATAAGCGATCTACTGTATTCGCGCGTGCTCGACGACACGCAATTCCCGATCCTAGCTGGGCGTCGGCTGATCCGAATCGACCAGCTGCCACTCATTGAAAAGGCCCTCGTCGATCGAGGGATCCTCACACGGCATGGCGCGGAGGCCTAGGAACATGCCTCGTAGCCGCCTCATAGCAACGCCCGCTACGGGTCCACCGAAGTTGGAACTCCCGGAGCGGATCCAATCGCCGTGGATGTCACCGACTGAGACCGCCCAATACATCGGCGTCGCCTTAGGAACACTGCGTAACTGGACATCCGCCAAGTATGTGCCGCACTCAAAACGTGGACGCGTAGTCCGGTATCACCGTGACACTATCGACCAGTGGCTGCGACGTGGAGCCTGCCCAGGCAGAGCCACATTCCACGATCTCCGCTGATCCTCAAATCGACAAAAACTAGAAAAGCCCACCGGCCGTTAATAGCAGCCGATGGGCCAGAAAGGCACACCAATGTCAGATTATACACCTCCGCATACCCAAGTAAATGGGCCAGCAAGCCAATCCCAGCCTCAGCAAAGCGCCGCTCACGAATGGGATGCCACCTCGCATGATGGCACACCGCACATCATCGTCGATGGACAGCGCACTTCACTTGCGAACACACTCGGCGCAGACAATCTCCAGATCTTGCAGCAGCAGTTGCCCGACGTCAGAGAGAGAACGAACTGCTTTGAACTCGCATTTCGCGAACTCTGTGTAGCAGGGGAGGTCCACAGGCTCATTGCGATACGAGAAAGTTCTTCACAGAACTTCGAGTGTTTTCATCGGGATCCCACTGCCGCAGCATCGGCATGTGACGCGCTTCTTCAATTGCATCCCGACGTGACGATTCACTTTTTTCTCAACCCCATCGAAGTGGATGCAGCTCACGAAATCGGCGGCGCATTCGCACCGACATCGAACTCCCAAGCAGTTTCATTTCGACGGTGGAAAAGAGTGGTATTCAGCTTTGCTATGCGCTCGACTTGCGGAGTAATCGACGCTTCAGACGTGATTCAGCATTTTGGCGACTTCGTCGCAGTCTTGCAGCGATGCGGGTGGCCCTCGCCGATCGTCGCCCTCAGTGGCACGACCGCCCTTGCCATCTACGAAATCGACTGTGGAGTCATCAATGCCGTCGCGGATCTGATTGCGGACTCGCTCCTCGTCATGTCTCGCAGGTTCGATTCACCGAACATTGCCATCGACACCACGACATTCAAACCAGATATGGCGTGCTGTCTGTACCGTGGAGCCGTTCACAACAATTCGACGGGCCAGACACGAGCCGAATGCGCTATTCAGATTTTGCAGGTACCCGACCAGGCGTCTGTCATCGAGGTCCACCATCTCATGGTCTTGGCATCCGACAGGCTGGATGCACACAACGCCGAGACTGTCGTTCTGCGGCGTTTGACACACGCTGACGCAATGCGGCTGACAATCGACGATTTTGCGCGGCTACTGCGTGGCGTCAGGAAGAGTGACGATGGCTCATTTGTGGCGCGATGCCCTGCGCATAACGATCACGACCCGAGTTTGAGCGTTCGCGAGGGCGACGATGGCCGAATCCTCGTGTACTGCCATGCCGGATGTAGCTTTGCGGACATTCTTCACCGACTCGATCTCGAACCCTGGCAACTCTTCCCACCGCGATCATCTCGAGAAGCGACCGTAATCCAACCGGTACCGGTCATACCCGCCGCCAATCCAACCCTGCACGCCCTCGCAGAACAGTGTGCCGCGGTGACGAGTGACCACGACCTAGCGTTGCTTGCCAACCAATTAGGAGTGTCGCTCGCTTCCCTGCGCTGTCTGCAAGTTGGCTGGTCACCCCAACACCGGGCATGGACCATACCGGAGCGTCGCCCGGACGGGTGGATCATCGGTGTGCAGTTGCGTTCTCCCGAAGGACAAAAGTGGATGGTCTCCGGTAGTCACCGCGGACTGATCTTGCCTTGGGGTTGGCCGCAGTTCTCGGGCAGGGTCTACCTGCCCGAGGGGGCAAGCGATGTCGCCGCATGCCTCTCGCATGGCTTGCAGGCGATCGGCCGTCCATCGGCCCACGGAGCGTACGGACTGCTATCGCAACTGCTCGCGACCACCCCTCTCACTCCGGTCGTCGTCGGCGAAAACGATCTGAAGCCGGACGGACGCTGGCCCGGGCGGGAAGGAGCGGAGCGCTGCGCCAGCCAATTGGCGGCAGTGCTCCAGCGTCCCGTCGAGTTGGTCTTTCCGCCACCGGAAAGCAAGGACATTCGTAGTCTCACTATTGCGCAGGGAGGAAATATCAGATGACTGCCATCAACGGTGCGGTGAGGAACGGACTGGAGGCTCTGCTGCTGGAAAGAGGTCGGGTGATCGAGCCATCCCCTGCCCGGCGGCCAGACACCCCCTGCCAACG
Organism: Schlesneria sp.; assembly: GCA_043738825.1. GTDB lineage: Bacteria > Planctomycetota > Planctomycetia > Planctomycetales > Planctomycetaceae > Schlesneria. Next base: position 20,031 of record JAYUFF010000822.1, on the reverse strand, counting down.
ACCAATGCTTTCGAATTGCAGTGATGGCTCAAGCCGCCCTCTGCCCGACATCGTGCAGGAAGCAATTGCTCTTCTGGGCGGCTGGCCGAAAAACGTTGCAGGTGGGTTGCTGGTTCCCGATGGGGTCGGAGGGCTGCTTGACTTGAGGACCACTTCGAGTGTTATCGCTTACCTATCGGGCGTTGCGGACGTGCGCTGGCAGCGGGGACCGACCTGCCCCACGAAAGACGAGTTTTTCGAGCGGCTGCTGCTTCAGGCCGAGAAGTTCGATTCGGTTGAATACTTTCCGCATGACCGAGAGCTTCCCCGAACTTTCTACTACCATCCGGGCCTTCGGCCGGCTCAGCCGGGATCCTTGGACCGTCTGCTTTCATTTTTTTCGCCGGCATCCGAAGTTGACCGAATTCTGCTGCGTGCCTTCGCCTGCACGTTGTTCTGGGCCGGCTCCGCCGGTGGCCGGCCGACTTTCGTATTCACTCATGATGGTTCTTCGCTCGACGCGGGGAATGATCGGGACACCGGCCGGGGCATTGCCAAGTCGATGACCGTAGCTTTGATCAGTTCGCTATGTGGAGGTTTCGTCGACTGTGGATCGGACATCGACGTCGGAACCTTGGAAACACGGCTCCTGAGTGCCGGAGCACGAGACAAGCGTCTAGTGCGTATGGATAACGTAAAGACGGACAGGCTGTCGTTGGCTGGCTTTGAACGGCTAACGACAGCGCCGGTCATCAGCGGACGCAAGCTGTACGCCGGTGAGGGCTCACGCCCCAATTATCTGACGTATGCGATTACGATGAACGGCGTGGTGGTCAGTGAAGACCTGGCAAGCCGCTCGGTACTCATCAAACTTCGGAGGCCACTCCATTATTTGGCTACTTGGCAACGTGACGTTCAGAATTTCATCGAGACGAACCGGTGGGCGATCATCGCGGAGATCATCGCGATCCTGCGCCAACCGAGTGATGCGAACCTGCATGGCTTTCGACGGCACGCCGAATGGGAACTGGAGGTCTTGGGGCGTCAACCCGATGCACAGCTCGCCATCAACACCGTGCAGGAACGACGTGGTGAGATCGACGGAGATGCCGAAACCGTCCGTGCGGTTCTCGACGGTCTGCGCCGGTTGCGGGTGGACTATGGTCCACGCAATGTCCGCAACGTGACCACTGCACAGATGCTGGAAATCGTCCGCGAAGCCTGCGACGACCGATACCCGGCCAACAAGCTCAAGGCGTTTCTGACGCGGATGGGGATTCCCGGCCTCGTTCACCGCCGCGGCAACCAAGGTGCATTCTACGAGTGGACCGATCCCGATCAGCCGGTCCATTCCCCAACTCCAGACGTGCGCCGGTGAGGCGGGATCTGACCAGTGACGATAGTGACGATTGATGCGGCTCCCGACCGGTCGATCGGCTGCTCTTTTCTTTGAAAAACGGCGTTCGTGGTCACGGAAAACCGTTTTTTCTCCGCCCAGTGACGATTGAATCGTCACTACAGTCTTCAATCGTCACTAGGCCCCGTGCCCTGGACAACTACAGTGCCTCGATCGCAACCTCTTGCTGAGGAAGCATTTCCCGGTTCACGCGAAGTCGATGAGGCGGTGGCTGAAGGACAGGAGTGACGATAGTGACGATTGAATCTATGTAATGGTCCCAAAGGAAGTCCTAAAGTAAAGAGATAGAAACAACCGTCACTATCGTCACTTTGACCCGCCCACCTCCTCAGCCAGACCGAGCGAATTAGAGGCTTTCCGCGTACGCTCCTTGGCCGAGCAACTGTGGCGTTTCGTCGATCCTGTCACGCAGCGGATCCATTCAGCACTCGATCGGTTGCTCAGTTGAGACTTCTGCTGCTTCAACGCCCGCGAGACCATTCAGTGCTACTGCAACAGATCATTGGTTTCCCGCCCAAGGAGGCTCCAGCTTCTCTTGCCAACCTTTGGCAACGTGGGCGGTTTGCCTGCTTGGCGCAACTTTTTGTTGTCGCCAACAAACTTAGTAACATCAACACTTTTGTTGACGCTAATTATGAGGCACCGCGTCAAAATGGGACTGGCACTCCTCGAAGTCGCGAAAGTTCCCAACGAAGGGCGGGACTTGCTCTTGGGCCGGCAGCCAGTGCCTCCGTCTCAGTACTTGGGCACCAATCCGGCCTGAGCCCTGATTCCGATGCGGGAAACTCACAGGCGGTCTGTCAGCAACGTGGCATGGTGGTCAACGGGAAGCCGTTCGTGGTTAGCCATTCGCGTGCAGCGGTGTGGGAGGTCGCCTGATCGAGGAACGGCACGACGTGTCAGCCTCGCCCGATGCCTTTGACGTGTCGCAGCGTCAGACCGTTGCCGCGTGCCGTCTGCACTGGGGTCCAACCGTGGGGTTAAGTGGCGTTTGGACTGGGTGCGGAAAGTGTTGAGAGCCGTCTGATCCACGACATTATGGGCGCAGTCGCTTATGGCTGAAGAAATCCTACTCCAGGTCGAAAAAACGGCCATCCAAACACTCAGTTTTTACCATCGTTCGCTGAGTCGATTGCCAACTAGGTTTTCGTTGTGGATGTTCTGTTTCATGACAACTATTATTCCTAGTCACATATATCGCGTAGAGATTTGCGACGAGACGGGCTGGGCGACCGCCGATGCCCAAAGAATGGATTGTGGGCTGTCGTGGGAGGGTCGGTCCTCCCCAAAAAACAAAAAATCTGTCAAATGCAGGCGGGTAACATTCCAGACCGCGAGGCAGCCGTTTTCAGCCGCCACGGACCATCGCGGGGCATTTTACCACTGAAGCGTCACGACTTTGGGGTACTGGCGGCACTCTGTGTTGGTAAATCCTAGCCACTCGGTTCCCCGCCGACTCTCTCAATCGTGCCAGTGACGATCAAATCACCGGGCCTCGGCTGATTCCACTTGTCCAACTCTCGCTCTCTCAGATGTACGTTCGTCGGTCTCCAGCGGCGGGCGTAGTTGATGAGCCGGACCAGTTCGCCACCGCCCGCGATGACTTCGCGGCTGATGCCGAGAAACGGTTGCGGCTCGTGAATGGTGGTCCGGTATGGATCGTCTTCGGCGAGATAGCTGCCGCGATGATGGTACATGGTGAACGCCTCTCGCTGTCCTCTGCCAACGATTGCTGCTGACCCATTCTCAAGCCGTAGTGTGATTGGAACGTCGGTGTGCATCTCAGAATCTCCTTTAACCTTGCTTCTCGTTGCCGGGCGAACATACCGTTGTGCTCAGGATTTGAGACACACAAACTTCCGGCGGTGACATCATGACCAGACTGCCGAGATGACGGACCGGAAGCTCCAGGCAGTCTACAGTCGCCGTCACACGCTGGGCCTTCCAGATGGCCGACGACGCGAGCACAAGTGACTGTTGCTCAGTTCATCGACACCGATGGAATCCGCCGCCGGTAGTGTTCCGGAACGAGAAACTCCAAGTGGCCGTCCCCAGTCGCCGTGTCGATGGCGACGATCTGTGCCCCATCGTACTGGTTGCCGAACGCATCCAGCAGCCGTTGGATCGCATCGGCTGGCATCATTCCACCGCACGAGACTTGGGGCCGTCCGCTGAACCATGCGGACCAGTGGCCCTCGTGCTGTTCGACGATGACGTGGTCGAACATTCGCATGGATTACTTTGCTCGGTGTCGCCGGTTCACTTTGTCGCTTACTCTAGGCGAGTCGGATAGAAAACAGCGGAAGTCAGAAACACTCAACTCACCTCCCAGAGGATGCATTCCATGATGCGACGAACGAACGTTGCGGCGAGCGGCATCGCCGCATTGCTGTTGGCTCTGCCGGTGACATTGCTTGCCCAGCAGCCGCCCTATGACGTTTTTCCACCGGCGGACCCGCCGTACTATCGAGTGCGGTACGAGGCTTCGACGAAGCCGGGGGAACTCAGTTATCCGGTCAATTACACGATCTGGATTCCCAAAGACGTGAAGTCACTGCGGGGCGTTGTCGTGCATCAGCACGGGTGCGGCGAGGGCTCGTGCAAGTCGGGCCTGACCGGCGCGTATGACCTGCATTGGCAGGCGCTCGCGAAAAAGCATGACTGCGCGTTGCTGGCTCCGTCCTACGAGCAGCCTGAGAAGGCCGATTGCCAGATGTGGTGCGATCCGCGCAATGGCTCCAGCGCCGCGTTTCAGAAGTGTCTGGTCGATCTCGGCGCGAAGTCTGGCCATCCCGAGTTGACCGAGGTGCCGTGGTCGCTGTGGGGACATAGCGGCGGCGGTCACTGGGCGGGAGGCATGGTGCTGCTCCATCCGGATCGAGTCGCCGCCGCGTGGCTGCGTTCTGGTGTGCCGGTGCTGAAAGCGGACCCGGCGCGAACCACGCTCAAGGCTCACACTCTTCCCGACGCTTCGCTCAAGGTTCCCGTGATGTGCAATCCGGGCACGCAGGAAGGAGTCACCGTCAAGGACGGTCGATTCGCAGGGGTGTGGCCGGCCAATGAAGCGTTCTTCAACGAGGTGCGTGCCAGGGGCGGTCTCATCAGCGTGGCAGTCGATCCGTTGTCGGCACACGAATGCGGCAACCAGCGCTACTTCGCCATCCCGTGGCTCGACGCCTGCCTGAGCGCTCGCTTGCCGAAAGCGGGCACCGGTCCGCTTAACGACATGCCGACCGACCAACCGTGGCTGGCACCGATCACCGGCAGCGAAGCCGTTCCGGCCGCAAAGTTCGTCGGCGATCCACTGAAAGCCGCCTGGCTCCCGAACGAAGCCGTGGCGAAAGCGTGGATGCAGTACGTCAAAGACACCGCGTTGATCGACACGACTCCGCCTCCCGCGCCGACGAACGTGCGGCTGAGCGGCAACGTGTTGAGTTGGGAGGCCGACGCGGATGTCGAAAGCGGTCTGGCCAGCTTCATCATCGAACGTGACGGCCAGTTGCTCGCCAACGTCCCCGAGCAAGGCAAGAACCCATTCGGCCGTCCCCTCTTTCAGAATCTGCAATACAGCGACACCCCCACGCAACCGCTCGTACCTTTGCAATTCATCGACATGAAGGCCGATCCCAACAAGAAGCACACCTACCGCGTGATCACCGTCAACACGGTCGGACTGAAGTCGCAGGCCAGCACGGATTCGGTCGCCGGCGGCGCTGACGTCTTGACGATCGAAGGCGTCGCGGGGCCAGGCAAGGGCCAGCACATCGTCTTCGTCACGGGCGAGGAGTATTACCGCTCGGAAGAAGGGATGAGCATGTTTGCCAAAATCATGGCTCGGCATCATGGCTTCCGCTGCACGGTGCTGTTTGCGATTGATCCGGCATCAGGCCAGATCAACCCCAATCGCAACAACAACATTCCCGGACTGGCCGCTTTGGAGACGGCCGACCTGATGGTGATCTTCGCTCGGTTTCGTGAGTTACCCGACGCGGACATGAAGCACATCGTGGACTATGTGAATGCCGGTAAGCCCGTGCTGGGCATTCGGAATGCCACGCATGCCTTTCGGTATTTTCCCCAGAGCACCAGCCGCTACAAGAGTTGGGACTGGCAGAGCAAGGAATGGCCCGGCGGATTCGGCCAGCAGATTCTGGGCGATACCTGGATCGCTCATTACGGCCAGTTCCAAAAGGAAGCGACGCTGGCTCACGTCAACACGACGCAGCGCAATCATCCGGTGTTGCGAGGCGTCGCCGATACGATCTTCTGCCACACCGATGTGAACTCGGTCGAGCGACTCACGCCCGGTAACGTCGTGCTCTTTCACGGTCAGGTTCTCTCGGGATTGAAGCCAACCGACCCGCCCGTCACCGACAAGCGCAAAGACGTTCGCATGCCCTTCGCGTGGTTCAAGACCTACACCGCACCGTCAGGCAAGCAGGGCCAGTCGTTCACAACGACAGCCGGTGCGTCTATGGATTGGCAGAGCGAAGACCTGCGGCGGTTGATGGTCAACGCGATGCTGTCTCTGACCGGACATGAGAAAGAAATTCCCGCCAAGACCAATGTCGCGTTCGTCGATGCTTACAGCCCCAAGCCCACCGGCGCGATTCCCGATGCCGTCTGGACGGCCGCGAAACTGACTCCGGCCAGCTTCGCGATCACATCCGACTGAAATCCGCTCAAACATCTGCCCAATGGAAACCCAACACATGGTCAGCGAATCCTCACCACGTTGTCTGCCAGCCTGGTGGAAAGTGCTGGCGGCATTCTTGATCAGCGTCGGTTGGTTACCTCTCTCGACGGCAAGTGCGGAAGACGCGGACAAAGTCGATGTCTTCCTGGCCGCCGGGAAGCTGGGGCGAACCGTAATGTCGATCGACGACGGCGTCTCGTGGATTCATGACCGGTCGGATGACGACAGCGCCCGTTGCTGGTGCCAGAAAGACGACCCGCATTACGTCGAATGCGATCACGATCCACGATCATTCACCGGACTCGATGTGAGTGCCGATGGCTGGTTCTATGCGCAATACGGCTGGGGGGCTCCCGGTACGGTCCGGCGATCACGCAACTTTATCGATTGGGAAGTCGTTCGCACCGAAGGATCGGGCGGCGGACTGGCCGTTGCCAGGAATGCTGTCGTCAGTTTGTGGAATGGACGGCGATGGCGTTCGGTGGACCGGGGGACATCATGGGTTGAAGTGAAGGACTCGCTGAATTGGGATGGCCATCCTTTCGTGAAGAGTGCGGGTGACACACTGTTTGCCGTCGGTCGAGGCGACGGACAATTCAAGATCAGCCAGGACGCCGGCGAAAGCTGGAAACTGCTGCCGGACGTCAATGCCGGGTGGTCAGACAGTATCTTCGCAGGGAGCGGCATCCTCGTGTCGACCGGAACACGACGACTGAAGGATCAGCCCGACATCGCCTGCACGGCACGTTCGACAGACGGCGGAATGACCTGGACCGGTCAGGAGCTGCTTCCCGGTAAGAGATGGGCGGCGAATGTTGTCTTCAACGGCCAGGAGTTCGTGAACTGGTCGGACGGGCAACGGTATTTGAGTACTGACGGCGTGAAATGGACGGCAGCCCCCATGACGACTGGCTCATTCAACTCCAAACACTGGAGCGCCAACGTCACTGTCAATCCGAGGACCGGCACCTACGTCGCTATTCTCAATGTCTGGGGAAACTTCTACGAGAAGCAAAAGGCTTACCGCAGCAGCGACGGAATCACGTGGGTGGAACTCGATGCGGAACACTTCAAGGGCGGCCATCCCATCGGCCGGATCATTCTGGCTCAAATGAGTCGCGACGCGGTTTTGAAATGAGCAGTACGACGAGTCCTTCCACCCACCGGTGGTGCGGTCGTAGTAGCCTCAGCCCTTCGCAAGCAACCGGGCTCTGAGCGGCCGGTGCCACACCCGCCAGCGGAAGGACAGTCCGGTGGTCGAGAACAGGAAAACTCGACGATCATGGGACGCTTGGAAGCTCCCGCACCCAGCGATGTAGGGCCGAATGCAACCACCCGAAGTCGATGCCTGAGCCAAGGCCGGTCAGGTCGAACTCGTCGAAGCCATCGTAGACGCGGGGATCGGGGTCAGTTACCGCATTTGTGGATGTACTGGATGGGCGTCTCCCGATATGGTGCGTCGCCCCCGGTTGGTGGTACCGGGGACGCGTTGAGGACGAAGTTGAAGTCACAGCCATGCCGTTTTTCGACAATTCCTCTGTTGTCCATTCGCCTTGTGCTGGCCCGATGGATCGGCGCGAGTGGCTGCGGATCGGGGGATTGAGTCTGGGGGCTCTTGCCAGTGGTGCGGGTCCGAACCTGTCGACGCTTGCCGCCGCCAAAGCTCGGACGACCGGAGTCGATTCGGAGTTCTCGGTCATCCTGTTCTGGGCGAATGGCGGACCCAGCCACATCGATTTGTTCGACCTGAAGCCGAACGCTTCCTCCGAGTACCGCGGGCCGTTTCGGCCGGTCGCGACAAATGTCGCCGGGATGGAAATCAATGAGCTTCTTCCCATGCTGGCGGGGATGGGAAATCGGTACTCGCTGATCCGCAGCCTGCATCACGAGCGGAACGAGCATTCCGGCGGTACGCATCGGTTCCTGACCGGTTACTCGTCCCGCGCCGCGAATCTAAACGACGCCGAGTATCCCGAGATCGGGTCGATTGTTGCCCGGCAACTTGCGAGTCACTCGCGCGACGTCCCGACGTTCGTCGCCAACACAAAGCTGTATGGCAGCGGCCCGGCCTATCTGGGATCGGGCTTCACGCCATACATGCCGAACCCGAATCCGCTCTCGTCGACGGGAGCCAACGAATACGATCCAATTCCAATTTACACGACGGGGGGCAACGACAATCTGGCGATCACGCCGGAAGGGACGCTGTCGCTGAAACGTCGGCGCGGCTTGCTGCAATCGCTCGACGCCCTGCCGCGCCGGTTGGAGTCGAGCGAGTCATTCGCGGCAATGGACACTTTCCAGCAGCAGGCGTTGGCGATGCTGGCCAGTTCGCGAACGCGCACGGCGTTTGATCTCAATCAGGAGTCTGACGCCACGCGCCGATGCTACGGTGAGACTCACTGGGGCCGCAGTTTGCTGACCTGCCGCCGACTGGTCGAAGCAGGTGTCCGGTTCGTGCAGTGCCAGGCCGAATTCCGACTGCCAGCCGGGATCGGCGTGACGAGCAACTGGGACGACCATTCGGTGAACTCGCACATCTTCGATGCCTACCGCACGAAGTTGCCGTCGCTCGACCAATCCGTGTCCGCCCTGATCGCGGATCTGTACCAACGTGGGCTGAACGAGCGAGTTCTGTTCATCTTTTGCGGAGAGTTTGGTCGCACGCCGAAGATCTATTACCAGGACGCCAGCAAACGGCCGGGCCGAGATCACTGGGCGAATGCAATGAGCGTGTTCCTTTCCGGCGGCGGCCTGCGCATGGGGCAGGTGATCGGCGCAACAAACTCGAAAGCCGAGGAACCGGTCCAGCGTGTGATGGACAGCAACTGCCTGCTGGCGACGCTCTACGCCCGCTTCGGCATCGATCCGACGCACGCCTTCGTCGATCAGTCCGGCCGCCCGATTACGATCCTGCCCAAGAGCGAGCCGATCCGTGAACTGTTGTGAGATGCGGTGACGCTGCGGTCCGATCAAGCGGTTGCACGGATGCACCAGCCGGTGTGTGTTGCACCAGCCGGTGTGTGTCATGGGCTTCGCAAGCGTTTGACGATGTCGCGAGTGGCGTCGATGATCAACTCTTCGACCCCCGGTCGCCAGGGGCCAGGGAGGTTTGTGTAGCGCATCGCGCCGCCCCCTTCGTAGCCCCCTTCCTTGAGAACTCGTTCCGAGGGGATGTACGCCATCACATCGTTGCTGTATCCGGCGACCCAGACCGGCGTGGTGCCCAAGTCTCGCTTTAGCCGCAGCGCGTAGTCGATGACGACTTCGCCCCCCAGCGTGATCATCGTCAGGTCGCCGCCGAATTGCAGAACCTGTACGGGATACGGATAGCTTGTGCGGATATTGCCGTGCTTGTCGTGTTCCGCGAGCAACGCTTCGGCCCGGCGTTTTTCGTGGACGTCCTTTGATTCACGCCGAGCCGTCAACTCTTCACGAGCTACCGGTTCGAATGGCAGGTCAATCTCATTGAAGTCGAACTTCAATGGGCCACGGAGCGGTTTCGGTTGTGGCAGCAGCGCGGCCTCAACGGCGGTCGCCAGCGTCTTGCCGTGAGTGATCGCCCAGTCGATTTGGCCGCGTGGATATGGGTTCTGGTCGCCGCCGCACCCCATCACGAAAAATGCCGTCGTCCCCGGATGAGCCTTCTCCAACTCGGACTGCGCGAAGCCGGCGTAATCGGCGTTGAACTGCATCAGCGCGGTCGTGGTGTTGTGGCAGGCGTAGCCGAACGCGATCGCCCGCAGTTTGCCCTCTGGCGATTCGACTCGCAGCACCGGGACGTCGTGATCGACCGGACCGTCCGGATACGGGCTGTTTTGAAAGCCGTCCTTTGTCGGCAGTCGGCGATTCATGGCAACGCTGCACCGAGCGTGACAGTAAGAGAGTCTCGCCGGCTTCAGGTCTTCCATCGCCAGGCCAATCACACCAATCAGCTTGTCGCGCAGTTCGATGAAGTACGCTTCGACGCGCTGTCGCTGCTCGGCGTCGAGTGGATACATCACTGACATTTCGAGGTCGTCGCGAACGACGGGACTGCAATGAGTGTGCGAACAGTTCAGCAGCAGGCCGGCGGGATTCAGCTTGTGGCGGGTTTCGATCGCCTTTGCCACCTGTTGACGTAGCGGCCGAGGAATGCCAATCAGGTCGGTGGTGACTATGACGACGCGCGTTCCCGCCGAGTCTTCGACCACCAGTGCCTTCGCGTGCAGTTCCGAAAGGACTCCGTCAGACGGCTTGGTCCGCGAGGCATATCCGGCCATCCACATCGGCTGGCTCGGCGTGATCGATACCGTTGCCACGCCCACTTTCCAATCCGGCGCGTCATCCGCGGCCAATGCGGGCAGTGGACCAACGATGCAAGAAATCAGAACAGCCATCGTCAGACAGGTTGATTTCATCGGGATCTCCAGACCGGGATATATTTACAACGAGTAATTCCTCACGCGGTCGTCGATCAGACATTTTTGTGAGCCGAGTGTCACCGATCAACGAACGCCGAACAGTTGCGGGTTTTCAAGTCGTTTGCCACCCGCTCGACATCCGCGTGATCGAGCGAGTTGTAACTCAGGAACACGTCGTACTTTTTCCGTCGCTCATCATCAGTCCCCGCCCCTGCCGATCCGCCACCGGTGTGGCGCATCGGGCATGGCAACAAACACCGCGTTACTCCATCCCTCGTTCACCGCCAATTCCCCGTTAGCAAAACTGCGGTGCAATATGCGGCCCGAAACCGACTTTGGACCGTGAATGGTCAAGCGTGTTCGACAGCCTACCGTCCCGAAAGATGATTCGCCAAGGCCGCAACCGGCCCGCAATCGGCTCCAGGCATCGTCATCTAAACCAGCCGAACTCAATCGCCGCTCCAAGAGGCGATGATGAGTATCAAATCGCTGTTCCTGATCCAATTGGCAGGGCGTCTACTTAAAGTTGACATCCCTCCCTCCGCCAGGGGAGGTGAGCAGACTCGCTCGCTGCTCCGGTTTCACGGACCGAAGCGTCGAATCATGTGACAAGATGCGCCTGCCGAGCGGGCCAATTGTGAAATGGTCGTGATTGAATACCTCATCCTCCTCTGCCAAACGGCACGACTCCTTGCATGGTTATGGTCCATCTCCGTTCCGTAGCGATCCGTACACAGAACCGTCGCGCCGAACTCGGTGACACCATGCGTCGAAAGCCGTTCACGAGTTAGTGATGGGTGGCGGTGCCGGTTGGTTTTGGAGGCTGGCTTCGATGGTGGCGATGAGCCACGGGTAGACCGAGCGTTGATAGAGGCGGCAGGATTCAGTGACGGTGAACATCCGTTCGAGGAAGCGACTTCCGGCTTCGCTCAGGGTTCCGAAGGAGAGCTTGCGGTAGCGACAACGCAGATGTGGTGCCCTGGCGGGACGCAAAGCGAGTTCCGCCACGTTGTTTGTCGGTTCGATCCCGGGGACTTCGACAAACGTCCAGAGCCAGTCGCGGTGGTCGTACACTTCGCGGCATATCCCCATGAGACGTTTGTTGCCGCTGAACCGACCGCGCAGCCACAGACCGTTCACCGTTTCGCGAATCGGCTGCATCTCGGTTTGAAACGTCGTCCACGAGATCTCGCCCGACTTGTGGCGGTGCTACTGAAGGAACATGGCATCGACCGGCCGCTTCAGGTCGAAACCCAGTCGTTCCACCTGGCGATCGTGATGGTCGATCAGCGATTGGATGTCTCGTTTGAGATGCACCCAGCACCACTGGAGTCGTTTGGCTCGCCAGTACATTTTCGCCCGGCCGCAGTGGATGATCCCGCAAAACTGATCTCCCAGACGTTTCGGCAGAGTCGTGGCCGCCCCGCTGGCGAAAATGACGAACACGGCGAAGCGAGTCGCAATGGCCTTCCACAGCCCGGCCTTCTGATGGGCCTACTCCGTCGGAGATTCGACCATCGACAACGGGGCTTCGTTTGCCAACGGGGCCTTCAGATCGTCATACGGCTGCGCCAGCGCCGCGGATCCGGGTTCTGCATTTTCACCGTGGTCGCCGGACGGCGCGGCATGTTCAGCAGATCCGCGAGAAACAGGGCCGCGCGACGTTTGCTCTGTCGGAGGTGTCCCATCAGCAATCCCGTGAAGAAGAGCAGCCGCAGTCCGAACCGACCGATCGGCACACCGTCCGGCAGCGCGGCACACGTGCTCGTTTCACAGCCGCAACACGTGAGCCGATGTCGCTGATATTCGACGATGACCGGTTCGATCGGCGGCAGTTCCCAGACCTAATGACGAATCAGCTCCGGATCGCGTCCGGCGAGCCGCTGGCCGCAGCGTCGACAGGCTTCCAGATGCAACGCGATCATGTCGGCACTGCGTTCGACTGGATCCAATTTTCGCACAACCCGCCGATGTCCGGGCTGTCCACCTCGCTTCCTCGTCGACTTCGCTCTGGCCTTCGGAACCGGCCGGGCATGCAGATGCTGAATCGAGGGCAGCAGCGAAGAACTCTGCTGCGTGAGTCGTTGGACCTGAGCTTTCAGATCATCGACCTCTGCCTGCGTCTCGGTCATCTGAGCCAACAATGCTCGACGTACACCCGCACCGCGGGCGTCCTCTCGGCCAAAATCTCAGCGGGGATCTCGGACATCCGTGTCATGCATGTGATGTCTCGAATTCTCCCGATCCTGAAAAGACAAATCCAGACCCTTGGGCGGTTGCCCTGTTGGGCGAGGCCGCGATCACCGCTGTGGTAACCGAAAACGATTTTGAGAACCTAAACCCACAACGACTCTCGCAAATTTTGCGATTTATTCTCGTTTTCCAGCCAGCCGGTGTGTCGCTTCTGCACCTGTCCTCTTGCCGCGGGAACAACGTCGTTCCCCGGGTGAAAGGTTCTGGTGTCCGAAAGGAGAATAGATCATGTTGAAGGTCCATTGGGTTACGTTGGCTGTGTTGCTGTTGTGTGGCGGCTCGTTCGTCAGGGCAGGTGAGGGCCATTCGGTGGCGAGAGCCACGAATGGCGGTCAGGCGGTGTCAGAGGTGAAAGGTCAAGGTGACGGGCGCTACTATGGAACGGCGTCAGCGACCAACGGTGGGCGAGCCGATACGCTGGTGGAGGGCGGCGGCTTCAACGGCGGCTATGCGGATGTGCTTGGCAACTCGATGGCCGATGGCGGCGAAGCCAAGGCATTCGCAAAGGGGCGAGCCAATGGAGGATATGCTGGATCGACAGCGCATGCCGTGACCATCAATGGTCGTTCGGATGCTTGGGATTGGGCGTGTTCCAGCGGCAACGCCGATGCCATCAGCCAGACCAGTGCCTTCTCGCACCACGGTGCGGCTTGGGGTCGTGGTGGGGCGGAAGCCTGCGGACATGGTGGCAAAGCCTCCAGCCGCAACACCCTCCATTCGGAGACTTGGGGCGGAGAAGCATACGGTGAGTCGGTGGCAATAAGCCGTGCCACACGTGATGGCATGGCGGATTCCGAGACAGACGTGCTGGCCTTGAGCCGCCCTGGCAGAATGGCGCAGGCACGCTTCACTTCTGAGGCGAACGCCAGTTACGGCGGCATGGCCAACTCGCGTGGTCGCCTTCGCGATGTTCGGTAGCGATGCATGAGGTTGTGGAACATCCTCTTCCGGAAGCCGCTGGCCTCGTGCCAGCGGCTTCTTTTCATGCGCTCATGCTGAAAATCCCGGTGTTTGTTCCGAAAAAGCTCCGCGTTGTCACCTGTTTTGTTGGAAGCGGTAACAACACACACCTGACAACGCGAAAGGCTCACAATCATGTTGGAATTCGTCGCCCTGCTCATCGTGCTTGGTCTCGCGGCGTATGCCGTGATCGGTTTGGCAATCGTCGTGTATCGGGTGGTCGTGGTCATCGTGACCGCAGTGACCGGCCTGTTTGTCGCTGGCGGAGCCGTTTGGATTGTGTTCCAGATCTTGTGGTTCTTCGCTCAGAATCCTCAGTACTTCGAGTGAATCCACTGCCGACCTCAGTCCGCCTGAGCCGGCCCCAGGGCCGGCCTTTTCTTGCGCGATACCCAGGAAAGATCGAGTTTTTCTTTCCAGGTCCGCTGCCGCAGTTCACCTGAATCCAGTGAAGGGTTTTGGATTTCGGCTCCCACTTCCTCGAAAGGAACAAGCGATGAAGGCTTTTTGGAACCTGTTGGCATGCAGTCTCGCTCTGGGCACCGGGGCAGTGTGGGCGGCCGATGCCCGGACCTCAGTCGCTGTGGACCGCAACGGTCGTCCCGATGCCCGGGCGTACTACAACGGCTCACGTGATGGGCTGGCCCGCACCAAGGCGTCCAGGGCCGCGCCCGTGAGGCGTTCGCTCCCGAGCACTTCGGTCCAGTTCTCGATGACGGGGGGACAATTCATTTTCAAGGCGAACAGACTCTGAGATGGAACCAAGCGGCGATATCGAAACCGCGTCGGTTTCATCGCCCGGAGGTTTACGTTGCATCGGCGAACCGCCGCCGGCAGCACGGACATTCGCCATCAAAACCTTTGACGAGCGCTGTGAACGCCGACGGTTGCGGTAGCGTCATGATCGCCTTGAATGCCAGCGGAGCCCGATGCGCATAATGGCGGTAGGTGATCCCACCAACCGAATGACCGAGGATCTCGATCGAAGACTCCGGAACGTGCTCGTCATAATACGTTGCGCAGGTCTTGCGGAGATCCTTGAGAACCCACGGCTCTGCCTGGTTGGTCTCCAGGTTGAGCTTTGGTTTGATACCGGCCAATTGACAGAGCTCCCGAAACTGAACATTCGGACGAGACCCGCCGCCGAGAATTACCGGAGCATCTGGTTGGGGTTGCTCTGGCATGACGCTCCTGAGATGAGCGTGAACGACGCGGTTCATCGGCCGATAGAAGGACTTGCCTGTCTTCACCCTCCGGTAATACAGCCAGCCCCATGGTGACTGCTCCTTGACCTCTCGATCCGGTGAATGCCGCTCCCACGAGATGTGCCGCCAGAGCATCGGCTCATGGAACGGTGTCGATTTCCAGACCGTTCCCGTGTCGACGCCATAGTTGAAGAACACCACGAGGGCACAGCGCCAAAATCGTCCAACCGGAATCTGATGGTTCCAGCCGCGAGGTCGATCCATCTTGTGAGTCGCAAAGTACAAGGCATTGATTTCAGCTTTGGTCAGATAATGTCGACCAGCGACATCACGCTGCTCTCTGGGCTTTGGAAAACGCGGCAGCGTACCAATCAGATCCTGTTCCCACGCCCACGACATGATCGCCCGAAGGTGTTCCCGTGCCTTGTTGGCCGTCCGGCCAGGATTCTTGCCATCGTGCGATGTGGCACGCTCATGGACCCAATCCAGAAACTCGCGAATCTCTTTTCGTTCCAACTGCTCAATCGGAACGCCGCCCCCCCATTGGTTCCACTTGGTCAGAGTGGTCTGGTACTCATCTTGAGTTCCCCGTGCCGGTCGTTTCGCGGCCAGGTATTTCGACATGGCGGCTTGGAAAGTCATTGACATCGGAAAGGCTCCAGCATCGCTGGCGTCTCATCCGATGGCCGATCCGTCCTGCCAGCGTCGCAAGTCAGGCATCCTGCGGTTTCTCACGCCCATTCCCCGGCGCGAGCGGGCGAAAAATTAGGCTCACAAGTCGTGAACGCAACTTGAGCGTAATTCGTCGAGATCACCCATGCCAAGATGCTTTGCTTGGCGAATTCAGCTGTCGATCTACTGAGTCCGGGTTCACGGTCCGGAGCGCGCCCATAGCGGTAGGATCAGAATCAAGGGGAGTCTGCTGGCCACCCGCTGCTGATAGAGTGTTTTTTTCCGAATTTCGGAGCCATGATCTGTTCTCTCGATGGTCTGAATGTGATCGACCAATCCTTGACACTGTCTCTCCGTCGGATAAAGTCGTGCGTACACGTACGGTTTTCTGTTGGAGGTTCCGCCCGATGGATCAAGAGAATGAACTCCCGTTAGCTCTAAGGGCGGCCTATCACGGTCTCCACCGGCAGTCAAATACACAGTTCGAGGAGTACGGCGTTACTGCCGATCAATTCGTGCTGCTGGCAACGCTTGGGCGAGGTGATGCACTCACGCAGCGGGAACTCGCCGCTCGAATGCCCTCGGATCCAAGTACAGTTCGCGCCATGTTGGTCTTGCTGCGAAAGCGTGGGCTTGTTTCTCGCGCGGCACATCCCACCGACGGACGTGCGAGGACTGTTTCTCTGACAAAGGCGGGCCGCCAGAAATACCAACAGGTCTGGGAAGCCGGTCAATCGATCAGAGACCGGATGGTCAATTTCTTGAGTCCTCGCGAAGTAACAACACTCGTCACGCTACTACGGCGAGTTGCAGAGTCAGTGGCGGATCACTCGCCGGTTATGGCGTCCGCATCCCCTGAGAATGAAATATAAGGGAGACGAGAAATGCAATTCGCATTCGTATTTCTGGCGCTGGTCCTGACAACTGCGGATGACGGCCAGCAGCAAGAAGGGAACGCCAATGGTGCCTCGCCAGTACAGGAACGAGGCAACGCCGAGCGCGCTGCCGACGGATCGCAACAAAACGATCCCGCTCGCAGCCGCCGTGGCCCCGGCGGCTTCGGTGGTCCGATTGAACTTGGCCCAGACGACAAGCAAATCTATCCCGATCCATCCGATGGCGTCGTCGCCAGACGCGACGATATCCCGCACGGCAAATTAGAAATGATCGAGTACGAGTCCAAGACAGTCGGCACGACTCGTAAGATGAATGTCTACACCCCGCCAGCTTATTCGTCTGACAGAAAGTACCCCGTTTTGTACCTGCTGCATGGGATCGGCGGCGATGAAACAGAATGGCAGCGATTTGCCAGACCAGAAGTATTGTTGGATAACCTCATCGCCGACAAGAAAGCCGTGCCGATGATCATCGTCATGCCCAACGGTCGAGCTCAAAAGAACGATCGAGCCGGCGGGGATGTCTTCCAGTCAGCGCCAGCGTTTGCCGTCTTCGAGCGGGATTTACTGGATGATGTCATCCCCACAATCGAGTCTCGTTACTCGGCACAAGCTGATCGGGAACACCGTGCGCTGGCCGGACTGTCGATGGGTGGCGGGCAATCGCTTAACTTCGGCTTCGCACACCAAGATACTTTCGCTTGGATCGGTGGTTTTTCCTCTGCTCCAAACACGAAAACGCCGGAGGAGCTGATCCCTAATCCGGCGAAAGCCAAAGAGCAACTCAAACTGCTTTGGCTCTCCTGTGGCAACAAAGATGGGCTGATCCGCATCAGTCAGCGGACTCAGCGTTACCTGAAACAGAAGAACATTCCGCACATCTGGAATGTGGACTCGCACGGCCACGACCCGACTCACTGGCGAAATAATCTGCACCACTTCGCACAACTGATCTTCAACGACCAGGCTTCAAAAGTCGCTTTGAGCCCAGCAACTGGCATCACGAGCGAGAAGCCTGCCACCTCGAACAACGCTCAGTCGGCGAACACACCAGAGGGAATCACCGACGACTTCCAGCCAGCTTCGACGAATCAGCCCGGGCACAACTATCCGCAGGTGAATTCCCAAGGGCGCGTCAAGTTTCGCATCGTGGCGCCTGAAGCGAAGAGTGTCGGTGTGACTTTTCGTGACAGTACCGAGTTCGTCAAAGGCGAGGACGGCGCCTGGATTGGTTACACGCGACCACTCGACGAAGGCTTTCATTACTACGCAATAAAGATTGGAGGAGCCGAAGTTCCTGATCCTAACAGCAAGTATTTCTTCGGTGCCAATCGCTGGGGCAGTGGCGTGGAAGTGCCCGCGCAGGATCGCGACATTTATGTAGTCAAAAATGTACCGCACGGCCAGATTCGCGAGATTCTCTTCCATTCGAACAGCACCGATACGGACCGCCGCGCATTCGTCTACACGCCACCCGCTTACGACCAGGACTCCGAGAAGCGATACCCCGTTCTTTATCTTCAGCACGGCTTCGGTGAAAACGAATACGGCTGGAGCGTTCAGGGACATGCCGGCCTGATCATGGACAACCTCATTGCGGACCAGAAGACAAAACCGTTCATCATCGTGATGACTTACGGCATGACGAATGAAACCCGCTTGAGCGGTTTACGCGGCTTCAACATCCAGCCATTCCAGACCGTACTCTGCGATGAATTGATCCCGTACGTTGATGCACACTTCCGCACGCTTTCCGATCAGCCGAATCGTGCGATGGCTGGTCTTTCGATGGGCGGCATGGAAACGAAGACCATCACACTGAACAAGCTCGACACTTTCTCGCACATCGGCCTGTTCAGCGGTGGCAGCATCTCGATTGAGGACATCAAGGAGATGGAAGTATTCAAGAAGCAAAACCGTCTCGTGTTTGTCAGTTATGGCAGCCACGAAGTGAGTGGCGGTGGACCTCACCGAGGTGGTGACCCAAAAGCGAATGTCGAAGGCCTCAAAAATACAGGAGTCGATGCTCACTATTACGTCTCGCCGAACACGGGCCACGAATGGCAGTCATGGCGTCGCAGTCTGCGTGAGTTCGCGCCCCTTCTGTTCCAAAAGTGATCCAACGAGCGGCATTCAATATCGACGATACCCCTTTGAGTCGGGTTCTCGGATCCAGATTAAGGCGATTGCAATCGCTCAAGCGGCCCATCTTTGCTCGGCGAACATGGAAACGATCATGGCTCGCACAGGAAGAATCAGGACAGGGCATCGATTATCGCACTAATTGCTGCTGACGACTGCCAAGCGGCTTTCCACGCGGGTTGCCATGATCGTTTTCGCACTGACGGTTCCTGAAACTGCGCCGCGGGCTCGACTGCCGATTGGAGCGAAACTGCAGCCGAGCGATGGAACTGACGAGCAGTAGATCACTTGGGCTTTGAATGCATCGGTTGGATCGACCGAAGCGTCGAATCGGAACGACTGGGCCAACCGCCTGAAGGGCTATTTCAATGAGTGAAGAGTCGTGTGCGTGATAAAGCACACGGGCGTCGAGCCGTACCGGGGCACGGTTATTCGTTGTTCCGGGTCTGATCACAGTGTCGGATAGTGTCGGATACCAATCCGACGCCATTTTCGGATGTAACTCGTGACTATGAGATGACAAACAGAAATGGCGTCGGGTGTCGGGTAGAACTGGACTGTCTGTGCGCGAACCCTTCGAATCCAACCCTGTGAAGAAGCTGGATGAGAAACGATCAAATGGACCCGACACCTGACGCCATTTTGATAATGACTTAATGAGAAATGACTTACGATGAAATACAGTGTCGGGTGACGTACCCGACACCACCCGACATTGTTCCACACCTGACGTTCACCGCCTTCGATAAAATACCAACAAACGACCGTTGATGGCTAAACGAAACGGAAAGCCTCCAACCACCTGGTCGGGGTGGCTGGAGGCGACATGTCAACGGGCCGTTCATCTGCGGATTAGCCGACGAGTTGCGTCTGCGGCAAACTTGAGTACGAGAAGTGAGCCGGCCATGAAGGTGTCGGTTTTAATTTCCGCGGACGCTCAAGAGACGCTCACGTCACTTCCACGTAACCTTTTGCCGTCTTTATGCTCACGGTCTTCTCGCGAACGAGGTTCTCGGCGTGCGACGTTGCTGCTTCCGCCGTCGGCAACGACTTGAACGAGGTTTG
The DNA here is from genome assembly GCA_043738825.1 of Schlesneria sp. Lineage (GTDB taxonomy): Bacteria > Planctomycetota > Planctomycetia > Planctomycetales > Planctomycetaceae > Schlesneria. The sequence continues at coordinate 343 of JAYUFF010000822.1, read as the reverse complement.
ACCGGTCGAGCCGATGCGGCCGTAGGCGACGTAGACGTCGCAGCCCTGAACGCGGACTTCCAAAAACTTGCTGCTGTTGCCGCCGGGGGATTCAAACACCGGACTTCTGATAGCTAACGATCAGAGACCGCATCCGCGGCGAAGAAATGTTTTGATTCGTCCCGACGGAACGGTTGAGGCGTCCAACTTACGAAGTTTTGAAGAACAGATACCTCTGTCGCAGCCTCGTCGATGACGTCGAGGACGGGGCTTCTGTGATCGGCATTGATTGACCAAGCTGTGGCTCGGTCGTGTTCTCCGTCGAGGATTTCTGAATCGTGGCATGAGTGATCTCCGACAAGGG
>JAYUFF010000821.1:0-10876 GCA_043738825.1 Schlesneria sp. | reverse complement strand
TTCGACCAGTTCGGCTGACCGCTGATCGGCCCGCCGCGCTTGTCGAGGATGACGACATAGCCGGGCAGGTTCTGGTTTTCGGTCCCCAATCCGTACACGGCCCAACTGCCGAGCGACGGCCGGCCGATGATCGTCTTCCCCGTGTTCATCGCCACCAGTGCCGAACCGTGCGCGTGGCTGTCCGTGTGACACGACCGAATCACCGCCAGCTTGTCGGCATGCCCGCGCACGTTCTCGAAGAAGTCGGAGATCATCAGCCCGCTGTTGCCTCCCGGTCGGAACGGTCGAAAAGAAGGAGTCAGAAACCCCACCTTGCGGCCTCCCGAGTTGGTGAATTTTTTCCCCTCAGGCAACGGCTGCCCAGCGAGCCGTTCGAGTTCGGGCTTGTAGTCAAACGTATCGACCTGACTCGGCGCGCCGTTCATCATCAGAAAGATCACGCTCTTCGCCCGCCCAAACGCATGAGCCGCCTTCGCCGCCAGCGGGTTCGCATCGCCACCGTTACGTAGTCGAGTCATTCCATGACTCGAACTCCCTTCGCCCCCGAAGCCGATCCGCTCAAAGAAGCCCTCGCGAGACAACAGGCCGGTCAGCGCGAGGCCGGTAAACCCGGCCCCCATCTCCCACACGAACTCGCGACGGGTCTGACGGCAGGGGAATTGGTTGGTCATGTTGAGCTCTCATACTCAAGGAGAAGAGTTTGAACCACAGATTTCACAGATGGGCACAGATAAGAGAGAAGACTTCAGAGGCATCATGTTCTGGACACTTCGTTGTTTGCATTCTTATCTTCCCTCTTATTACTTTATCTTCCCTCTTATCTGTGCCCATCTGTGAAATCTGTGGTCAAACCTCTTCGCTTCAATCGACATACGCGAACTCGTTCGTGTTCAGCAGCACATGGCAGAGCGAGCTGAGTACTCGCTCCGGAGCGGACGGCCAGCGTCGCTGTTGCTCTTGGACGTGCTCGCGCGCGGCGAGGACTTCGGCGGACGAAGGCTCACGCGCGAGAGCGAGTCGCCACACGGAGCGGATTTGTTGATCGATGTCACTACCGTAGTCCCGTCGCTCCGCCGACGGGATGTCTTGTCGGCGGAGCTACAAGACTACAGTCGCCAGCGCCGTGCTGCGTTCATGCGCGAAGGTGTTGTTCAGTAGCGCGAGGGCCTGCGGCGCGACGGTCGAGACCGGGCGCTGACCGCACGGCAGCGTGGTGTCTCCGAAATCGAAGGTCGTCATCAGCGGAGGCAGCAGGCTCCGCGCACTGAAGGAGTAGAGCGACCGCCTTCGTTGTTCATGCGGCGGTGACGGCTGCCAGGCATCTCCCTTGCGAGACAATCCTTCGAGAGCCTCCGCCTGAATCGTGACCTTGAAGCCCGGCCCGGCCATGCGCGAATCAAGGCTCTCTCCCACGAACAGCATCCGGTCACGCAGCGACTCGGCATCAAGGCGGCGGCGTTCCGCATGCCACCAGAGTTTGTTGGCCGCTTCGCGCGACAGGTAGTCGTCTTGTTGAGGGTGCAGCGAAGACTGACGGTAAGTCGCGCTGGTGACGAGCAGGCGGTGAAGACGCTTCATCGAGGGAGGGGGAGACAAGGGGACAAGGGGAGTGGGGGATGAAGACAACTTTGAATCACGGGCTTCTCCCCTTGTCTCCTTGTCCCCTTGTCCCCTTGTCCGCATTTCCACTGCCAGCCAGTCCAGCAACTCCGGATGCGTCGGCTTGTCGCCGGTGAAGCCGAAGTTGTCGGGAGACCTGACGAGGCCGCTGCCGAAGTGGTGCGTCCACAGTCGATTGACGAGGACTCGTGCAGTGAGCGGGTTGTCGGGATGAGCGATCCACTCGGCGAGGTGAGTTCGGCGGTGGGAGGCTAACGGTGGAGCGGCTTGCCTTGTCCCCTCGCCCCGGCTTTGCGGGGAGAGGGCTAGGGTGAGGGGGCTTTCCTTCGTGGCGTTCGCTGAGTGTGGTCGAGCGGTCGCTTCATCGGCCCCCCTCCCCAACTCTCCCCGCCGAGGGGAGGGAGGAAGAGACGAGCCGAGTTCAGAGAGGGGAGCGTTGTCTCCACTCGGCCCCCTCACCCTAGCCCTCTCCCCCGAGGACGGGGGAGAGGGGACAAGAGAAGCCCCCGATTCAATGTCGCTCCGTCCCTCGCCCCTTGGCTCTCGTCCCTCAGCCATGCTCGACACGAACGACATCGCGGCGGGTTCGGCGACTTCGCCGGGATGTTTGGGTTCGCCCTTTTTGAGCAAGTGAATCGGCGGGGCAGGGCGGATGTCGGTCCACGCCAAGATGTCGGGCATCAGCGGCTTGTTTACCGGTGAGAGTGCGGATGGCGGCAGGCCGAGCGCGGCATCGAGTTCTTCGCGCGAGGGGCCTCCCAGCAACTCACGACCGCGAGCTTCAATCGCTCCCGGCCAGAAGGCGGCGGCCATGCGATAGTAGTCGGCCTGCTGGATCGGATCGAACTTGTGATCGTGACACCGCGCACACTTCACCGTGTACCCGAGGAATGCCGTCGAGGTGGTCCCGACGAGATCTTCGAGCCGGTCGTACTTGTACTCTTCGGCATCGTTCGGCTCGTCGTTCCAAGTGCCGAGCCGCAGGAAGCCGGTTGCGATGAGTGTCTGCTCGTTTCGGTCGGGCAACTCGTCACCGGCCAGTTGCTCGACGATGAAACGTGCGTACGGCAGGTCTTCGTTGATCGCGCGTACGACCCAGTCGCGATACTTCCACGCGCCAGGCTTCTCCTGATCGCGTTCGTATCCGCACGTGTCGGCATACCGGACGAGATCGAGCCAGTGTCTGGCCCAACGCTCACCAAAGTGTGGCGACGCGAGCAGCCGATCGACGAGCCGCTCGTAAGCGTCAGGAGCCGGATCGTTGACGAAGGCTTCCACGTCTTCAAACGACGACGGCGGCAGACCGATCAGATCGAACGAGACTCGCTTGATGAGTGTCGCCCGATCGGTCTGCGGGGCCGGTTGCATTTGGTCGGCATGTAGGCGTGAGACGATGAAGGCGTCGAGTGGAGAGCGGACGGATTGATGGTCGAGGTTTCTTGTCCCCTCGCCCCGGCTCTGCGGGGAGAGGGTTAGGGTGAGGGGCTCTTTTTTCGAAGGGGGGCGTGCTGCCGGCGTAGCCTGCGCTGAATCACCCCTCACCCCCAGCCCCTCTCCCCGCAAAGCCGGGGCGAGGGGAGCCAGAGGCACCATCGGTCGTTTGACCGGTTTCAGCGACCACCAGTCGCGACCGGCTCGGACATCGCTGGTTGATTCGAATAGGTCGAGCTTGCGCCCTTCGGGCCATTCGGCTCCCGAGGCAATCCAGTCGCGCAGGGTTTTGATTTCGGCGTCGGGCAGTTTTTGGGAGTGGCCTCGTTTGGGGGGAGGCATCTCGCCGGAAGTGACTCGGGCGAAGAGTTGGCTCTTCGCGACATCACGCGGCACGATGGCCGGGCCGCTCTCGCCCCCTTGCAGCGCGGCGGCCTTCAGACTCAGGACCAGTTTGCCGGACGGTTCGTGTTCGCTGTGACATTCCAGACAGCGCTTGGCGAGGATCGGAGCGACCTCGCGCGAGAAGTGGTCTGGTTCGGCGGCTCGACTCGATCCCAGCAGTCCGAGCGGCGCGAGCAGGCCGGAGAACAGCAGCAGCAGCAGACGCGACAACCTCATGGTGACTCCCCAGGCACTTCGTGTGGTCGGATCTTCACAGACGATGATCCGGACGCAGTCATGATAAGCAGGGCAAGCGACTTAGGGCCACGCTGGCTGATCTTCCGAGCCGGTGCGGTCCCTGATAGAACTCCGGCGAGTGGCTAACATTGCATTTCAAAACTAGCCCGACGCGCGAGCGAGGTCTTCATCAGTACCTAACGTCCAACCCTTGCTCGCGCGTCGGGCTAGTTGTGGGGTGAACCGAGTTTTGAAATGTGATATCGAGTTTTGATGACCAATGACTTGTCGGAGGCACGGATGTCGAGTTCGGAGCGGCCACGCCGATTGAGTCTGTCGCGCAGTCGGCGGCTGACGATTGACGTGCTGCATTACAACCGCCGTGTGCCGACGTGTGCTCACGACCGGCGGTGCGATCTGTCTCGCGTGGCGGAACTGCGGTCGCGGCTGCCCGTTCGCATCTCGTGGTCGTTGTTGTTCATCAAGGCCTTCGCGCTGGTGGCCGCGAAGCGGCGAGTGCTGCGTCAGTCATACATGGCGTGGCCGTGGCCGCATGTGCTCGAACATCCGCACAGCGTGGGGATGCTCGCCACGCATCGCGAACATCGCGGCGAGCCGTGGGTGCTATGGTCACGCTTCTTTCATCCCGAGTCGCGGTCGCTGATCGAAATGCAGCAGTGCCTCGAACGCTATCAAGTCGATCCGGTCGAGAAGGTGTTCTCGGCGCAGTGGAAACTCAGCGGGTTGCCGACTCTGTTGCGACGGCTTTTCTGGTGGTGGGCGTTGAATGTTGAAGGCGGGATGCGGGCACGCCGCGTCGGCACGTTTTTCCTCACGACGCTGGCAGGGAAGGGGGTCGAGATCCAAGACCCGCCCGCGTTTCTGACGAGCAACCTCACGTATGGCCCGCTCGACGAACACGGCTGCTGCCGCGTGACGATCTCCTACGATCACCGCCTGATGGACGGTGCGACTGTCGCCGACTGCCTGATCGAACTGGAACAGACGCTGAACGGTGAGATCGCTCGCGAATTGGAAGTGATCATCGCGGATGGTGCCCAGGATGCCGCGTGACAGCGAACGGTGAGACGTGGCTGAAGTCCGGCTCAGCTTTGTTAGCCGGACTTCTCTCCGGGAGGACGCCCCCAGAGAGAAGTTCGGCTTTCGGAAAAGCCGGACTTCAAGACGGATCGTGAAAATCAGACGGGCAGGAGTGCCCATCCTACGAAGTGAGAAGGGTAATCGGGACATGAAGGTATTGCGGGGACGAAGCGCCATCGTGACGGGGGCCTCAGCGGGGCTGGGTGTGCGCGTGGCGCGGGCGCTGGCGGCTGAAGGGATGAATCTCATACTCGCCGCACGGACGGCCGACGCGCTGGAACAGGTCGCGGCCGAGCTGCGCGGTCTCGGAGTCAAGGCGATCGCGGTTCCGACGGACGTGTCGGATGAAGGGCAACTCCAGCGCCTGGTCGAACGCGCGATGACCGAGTTCGGTTCGATCGACGTGCTCGTCAACAACGCGGGGATCGAAGCCTTCCGCCGCTTTGAGGAGATTCCCCCCACCGACATCCGCCGCACGATTGACGTGAACCTCACGGCGACACTGTTGCTGACTCGGTACGTCATTCCTCACATGAGACAGGCGGGACGAGGCCACATCGTCAACATGGCTTCGATTGCGGGAAAGCAGGGGCCGGCGTTTGCCGCGGTGTACGGTGCCAGCAAGGCGGGGATGATCGCGTTCACACAGTCGCTTCGCAGCGAGTACCACGGTTCGGGGATCAGTGCCTCGGCGATCTGTCCCGGCTTCGCTTCGGACGGCGGCGTCTATGAGCAGCTTCGCCAGCGGTCGGGCCAGAGTGCGCCGTGGTATGTCGGCGGCACGTCCTCGGAAGCCGTCGCTCGTGCCGTCGTGCGTGCGATCAAGTCAGACCGAGCCGACATCATTCTCAACATCCCCGCACTGAGACCGCTCTTCACCCTGTGTTCGTTGTTTCCGCGCATCGGCGAGGCCATCTACCGCCTCGCCTCGCGAAAGTACCTGGAACGCGTGGCCAAACGTCACGAGTGAATTCCGTTCGGAAGTCGATTCGGATTCGTACCCGCGAGATTTGGCAGCAAGCTGCGATGCTCAGCGGTGTCGCAGTTCAAGCGGCGAGTTCGCGGTGAACGACAACATCTTCGTCACGCAGCGCGACGCGTCTCGTTGTGAGCGTTGGTTGCGGCTTTGCCCATGACTGACGGTCGCTGCTTCTTTTTTCGCGTGAAGTGATTCAGGAAGTCGATCACTCCCGGCGCGAGCCAGTTGGTCCACGCGAGCAGATGCGCGAGCGGGCCGATCAGCAGTTGACGCTTGTTGCGACGCAGGCACTTGATCGCACCGGCCGAGACGGCGTCGATCGAACAGCACAGCCAGCGCGGCGGTTCGGGGACCGGCTTGTCCGGCCGAGACGAATCGCACGAGCGGTACAAGTTCGTGAGGACCGGGCCGGGGCAGAGGGCCGAGACGCCCAGTCCACTCCGGCCGTACTCGGCCCGCAGCGCGGCGGTGAAGCCAATCAAACCGAACTTGCTCGTGTGATACGCGGCGAACCGCCCGCCGGCCACCAGCCCCGAGATGCTGCACACATTCAAGACGTGCGCCTCGGGCCGAGCCAGTAGTACGGGCAGCAACTCGCGCGTGATCTGGATCGGCGCGAGCAGGTTCACTCCCAGCAACCGGTCCCACTGCGCGGCGGTCATCAACTGCGTCGGCCCGTAGTACGCGATCCCCGCGTTGTTGACGAGGATGTCGAGATGCTCCCAACGCGCCCGCATCGTCTGCAAGGCGCGAGTAATCTCCGCAGGCTGAGTCAGATCGCAGCGATCCGTCAGCACGGAGACACCGAACGCCGTGGCTTCGGCCGCAACGGCTGTGAGGCCAACTTCATCGACATCGAGCAAATAGAGATCGGCTCCCTCGCGGGCGAGGGCCAGCGCGATCCCTCGCCCGATTCCCGAGGCCGCACCCGTGACGAGAGCCTGTTTGCCGCGAATCGTCTTCATGCAGATTTCCACTGTAGACCGCACTCTCCGAGTGCGGAGGCTTGGCACTCGGGGAGTGCCAGCTACCTTGAGTTCGCCAACCGCACGATCGCCTTCTTCACGAAGTCTTCGAGCTGATTCCATGAGGCGATCAGCTTCGCCAACTCGGGATCTGTCGTAACCGGTGGCGGATTGTTTATCGGGGGCTTTGTGTTGTTGGGCTGCCCATTGTTCACGGGTGGATTGTTGTTGGGAGGCTGCGTTCCGGGAGGTGGCTCCTGGCCGTGAGGGTAGGGGATCGGACCCTCCGGCCCGTGGACGAAGTTCGAGTACTGAAGCTGCACGGGGACGAGGCCGCTGCCGTCGGCGAGCGGGACTTCGATGAAGACCTGCTTGAGCTGGCGGGCTTCGGCGATCGGATAGTCTCCGATTTCGAGACCGCTGTCGGATGTCCAGCCCAGTGCGCCGACGCCGATGGAACCGTTCGAGGCGTCTTCCACATCCGGGTCGGTGCGGGCCTCGTGCAGTTCGTGATACATCGTCCCGACGACGTTCTTCCAGTTTTGATCGAACACCGGGATGCCGTTCGTGCCGCCGCCGGGCAGTCGCTCCGAATAGACGGCGACCGCGAAATAAACCGTGGCATTGCCGATGTGAACCGAACTGTGGTAGCCACCGAGACCGCCCGTCGAATCCGTGGCCTCTTCGTGCGGGATGGCCTTGCTCATGACGGCGACCTCCGCACCACCGTTGGGGTCACCCAGCACCGCGCCCCGTTGCAGCATGAAGTTGACGACCGTGTTGGGCAGATCGAGACCGTTGAACGCCCCGGATGAGTACAAGTTGCGAACCTGCCGTTCGAGATCGCTCTTCGCGACAGACTGCGGTCGCCAACCCGACAGAAAGTACGACTTCTTGAACGTGGCGCTGATCGGTTGATTGTTGAAGTACTGCGCGATGACGTTGTTCAAGTGCGGATCGGACATGGCGGCGGCGAGTGCCCTGTCGATGCTCTTCCAATCCGTGGGATCCCACGCATCCTGACCGCCGACATACAGATTGATGTAGGTCAAATCGCGAATCGTTCTCCCGCCGTGAAATTTCAAGTCCTCTTGAGGAGTGGGGGGCAGATCGACGACGCGAGCACTCGACGACGGCGGCAGGGCCAACGCCTGCGAAGCGCGCTTGCGCAACGTGGACCCGCCCGCGCCAGGCAGCCGGGTTTCACGCTGCATGTATGGCAGCGAGCGGCCGTCAATCATCCGCTCATTCGCTGCCAGCCTCGCCAACGATTGCGGGCCGCCGCGAACAGCAGAGCCGTTTCTGACCGCAGTCCCATTCTGCACCTGGACCATCGCGTTTTTGGAGATGGCCGCAAATGGAACCACCCTCACCGACGACGCCGTTCCGGTCGGCGCGATCACAGGTTGATTGGCGACTGGCGGCCGATTGCCGGGTGAGCCGGTTTGTGCGGGCGGCACCGATGTATAAGAGGTGCGAGGCCCCAGCGGGCCGCTGTAACAGCCCGCCAGCAGCACGAGCGACAAACTTCCCGCGCCGAGCAGCAACGTCCGTGTCATGGCGACTTCCCTGCGCGATCCTTCGCGCGACGAAACAACCCACCGCTCGACAACCGACCGGCAATTTCGGCCGGTTGATAGCAGATGACGCCAAACGTGGAAAGACGGATCGGAAAGACGGCGGCTCTACTTCGCCTTCTGCTTCCGTAGCGCTTCGACGACCGCTTCGTCGAGCTGCTTCAGGCCCTCGTCGGGGCGGATGTCGTAGAAGCCGATGTGGTAGTGAGCGACCTTGCCGTCGTGGCCGATCACGACCCAGAGGGGCAGGGGGGAGCCGAGGCTGCGCGGGTCGCCGAACTGCGTCAGGATCGTCCCGTCATCCGTGGCCACGTCGTAGTCGAGGTTCATGAACTCCTGAGTTTTCTTCTGTGAGCGGGCCGCTGCGCCCGCCTTGTCGGTCTCGGCGAAACGGGGATCGACGTTGATGCCGACCACTTTCACTCCCAACTTCTTCCGCTTGTTGTTCAGGAATTCGAGATAACCGACCTGGCCATACGGCTCGGACAGCGGGTCGCCTCGATATTCCCAAAAGTGCAGCACGACGACCTTGCCTTGAAGATCGGCTTCGGGAACGGCTGAGCCATTCGCCAGCTTGAGCGTCAGTTTCGGAGCCGCCTGTCCCACGAACTTCTTTTCCAAACCGACGACTCCTTCGAGTCGTTGCTGCTGCTGAGTCAGATCGCGCGCGATGACGCCCGAGAGTCGAGCCCACGGAGTTCCGTCGGCCTGTTTCTCAATGCCGCCGATCGCACTCTGAGCCGCCTTCAATTGCGCGGCGGTCAGTTCGACGATCTTTTGTTCGCCGGTGCGATTCAGCGACGACTGCATCTCGCGCAGTGCATCGAAGGCCGCGCGCGACTTGCTCAATTCGGCGGCCGGTTGGGTTTTCTGTGATTGGAGTTCGAGCTTCAGTTGGAATTCGTCGCCGCGCCCCATGAAGACTTTTTCGTCGAGTGTGACCAAAATCCCGGTCGCCGCTTCGACGACGACCGTCTGCGCGCGACCGATGTTCGAGGTGACTTCGATCTGCCAGCAGTCGCGATCCTTGACCTTGCGTTTGCGAGTCACCACGTATTCGTAGCGGCCGTCGGCCCATGAGGCTTCGGCGGCGAGCTTGTCCTGGAACTCGAACACCGGCGAGCGGAGGGGCAGGGGGTACTGAGTCCCATCGTGCGAGTGGAGCAACCGGATCGGACGGGCCTTGGCTTTGTCGGTCGATCCCGGCGCGAGCAGGCCGAATCGTTCGGGCCACGCCCATCCGCCGCCTCCGCGTTCGTCGAGGCTCCACGCGACCTGTGTCGCTCCGTCCTCGCCCGCGATCGTCAGGGCATAGACCGAAAACGACTTGGCCTCGGTCGCACCGGCCTTCGTCTTCTGACTCAGCGATCCGGTGTATTGCAACTCGGTCCCGGCGGGGACTTCGATGGCAGAGGCACTCGCGGCGGCGAGCATCAGTCCAATGCAGAGCGAGTTCAAGGCGACATCCTTTCGTGTCCGTGGGTCGGAGATTCCGTTTCGGTCAGATTATTTGATCACGTCGGTTCAATGTGGCGGCATCTTGATCGAACGGCCTCCATGCGGCAAGCCGCCTCGAAGAAGCGATCGTCGCAAACTGGAGGATGATGGGTTTGGAAAACCGTGGTGGTGTCCCAATTTGAGAACGAAGCGGCTTTCCAAACGAGTGCTTGGTCACACCTATAGAATGGGGTTGTTGTCGTAGCCACGTTCGCCAGAACGTGGGCGAGACGTTGGATGGACCCCACGCTCTGGCGCGCGTGGCTACCCCAAGATCAAGCTGTGACACAGCACTCGCCCGACGCGCAAGCGAGGGTTGCGACAACGATCCAGTTGCAGCCCTCGCTTGCGCGTCGGGCGAGTTACTCCTGACACTTCAAATTCAATTTAGCACACCACCAAAACCGCCTCACGCTGCGCGGCTCGTTGACAGTTTTGGAGGCGAGACGTAGCTTAGCCGTCCATCTGATTCCCGCCGTTCGGTGCGGGGTTTGAATGTCATCTCGCGGCGAAGGATGGAAGCAAAATGTTTCGGCAACGAGTCGTGTTTGTTGGCGCGTGCGCGGCCGCGTGGGGGATCGCCTGGCTGGGGCAACGGTCGATCGGTCAGGAGGCAAAGACCGAAGCGAAAGGTCCGTTGCCGGTGGCGGCGGCGGGCGATCAAGTGATCGTCAAGCGTGAAGCCTCGCGCGTCATTGATCCTCACAAGTATCGCGTCTCGTTGTCGGTCGAACCGCTGCACACGATTACGCTCACCGCGCCGTTCGACGGGATCGTCAAGCAGGCTCAGGGAAAATCGAACTCCAAGTTGCAACCTCAGTCGGAGATCGTGCGACTCGACACGCATGTTCTCAAACTGAAATTGCAGGTTGCGGATGGGGCGTTCAGAGCGGCGACGCAGGAACAGAAACAGGCTGCCGACAAGGATGAGACTCAAAAGGCGTTGGCCCAGGCAAAGCTCGATGTCGCGAAAGCTGAGCTTGAGTTGGCCAAGCACTATCTCGATTCGTGCAGCATCCGCGCGCCGTTCGCCGGTGAATTGCAGCGGCTGCTCGTCAGTGAAGGCCAGTTCGTCAAAGCAGGCG
>JAYUFF010000820.1:0-4110 GCA_043738825.1 Schlesneria sp. | reverse complement strand
GACCGGTAGTCGTTCATCGGCGTAGGACAGCAACTCTTCATCGGTGAATGCGGCGGACATGCGGTTCCCAACAAGCCGTGTTGATGTGCGAGCGACACCAACCCGAAGCGTCAGCGAGGGCGGATGCCACAACCGCCCTCGCTGACACTTCGGGTTGGTATGGAAGCGGTTCCTTGCGACCCCAAGTAACGGCCGGTAGCATACCCGCCGCTTTGAAAAACCTCAGCGGTGCGAGGCAATTTCGGAGAACTGCGGCCTCCCGCGACCGACCGAATCACTCGTCCACCGCTTCCATTCCGACGCGACTGTCCAGAAGGAATTCATCGGTGGCTGACGCGACCAAACTCAGTTTGAACGAACTCAAAGAGACGGCGAAGGCCATTCGTCGTCTCATCATCCAAATCACGACCGAAGCTGGCAGCGGTCATCCGTCGAGCAGCCTGTCCGCCGTTGAGGTGGTGACAGCGCTCTATTTCGGTGGCTATCTCCGCCACAACAAAGCGAATCCACGCGACCCGAAACGCGACCGCTTCATCCTCAGCAAGGGGCATGCGGTGCCGGTGCTGTACGCGGCGCTCTGCCAGGCTGGCTACTACAGCTTCGAGCAGATCATGACGCTGCGGAAACTCGGCAGCCCGTTCGAGGGCCATCCAAACATGAAGCGGCTCGACACGATGGAGGCTTCCACCGGATCGCTCGGTCAGGGATTGTCGCTCGGCATCGGACACGCTTTGGCTTGTCGGCTTGATGGTCTCGACGCTCACACCTACGTGATGATGGGCGATGGCGAGATGGGCGAGGGCCAGGTCTGGGAAGCGATCGCCACGGCCGAGAAATACAAGCTCTCCAACCTGACGGCCATCGTCGATCAGAACGGCTATCAACAGACCGGGGCCACGAAAGACGTGCTGGATCTCAAGCCGTTCGCTTCCAAGTTTGAAGCGTTTGGCTGGCACACGCAGGTCATCGAGGGGAACTCGATGGAAGCCGTGCTGGAAGGACTCGCGAAGGCTCGCGCGGTGACGGACGGCCCGACGGCGATTGTCTCGCAGACCAAGAAGGGGTTCGGCATCCTGCCTATTCTCGAAACGACGGGCGACCTCAACTATCATGGCAAGCCCCTCTCGAAGGAACTCGCCGAGAAGGCTCTGGCCCTGCTGAGCTAGGTGTTGGGTGGGCTTTGCCCGCCTTCACTCACGAATTGATTGAACACGAGATCGGTGGGCACTGCCCACCCTACCGGGAACCGAAACAATGGCGATTGGCGAAGCAGCGGGATTGAAGCTGGGCAAGGCGTGTCGCGATGCGTTTGGCACGGCGCTGAAAGATTTGGGGAACGAGTTCCCCAATGTCGTGACGGTCGATGGTGACGTGGGGAATTCGACGCGAACGGAAGTCTTCGCGAAGGCGTTTCCGACGCGCGGCTTCAACGTCGGGATTGCCGAATCGAACATGGTCGGCGTTGCGGGCGGACTGGCTGCGGCGGGGAAGATTCCCGTCGTCAGCAGCTTCGCCGTATTCCTGCTCGCCAACGCCTACGATCAGATTCGGATGTCTGTGGCGTACCCCGGCATGAACGTCAAGCTGGTCGGTTCGCACGCGGGCATCTCGATCGGTGAAGACGGTGCGTCGCAAATGGGGATCGAGGACGTGGCTCTCGCCTGCTCGATGCCCGGCCTGACGGTGATTGTTCCGGCCGATGCGAATTCGACACGGCTGGCGACTCGCGCGATGCTCGAACACAACGGCCCGGTCTATCTCCGCTGCGGTCGCATCGAAGTCCCCGAGATTTACGCCGCCGATGCCGAGTTCACGATTGGCAAGGCCGTGACAGTGCGCGAGGGCAAGGATGTGACGATCATCGCGAACGGCCTGATGGTTGGCATCGCTCTTGATGCCGCAGCCGCTCTCGCCAAGAACGGCGTCAACACGCGCGTGATCGACATGCACACGGTCAAGCCGCTTGACGAGGCCGCGATCATCAAGGCCGCATCGGAAACGGGACGCATCGTGGTGGCCGAAGAACATTTGATGGCGGGCGGTTTGGGATCGGCCGTGGCGAGCGTGGTGACTCGCACGAAGCCCGTCCCGATGGAGTTCGTCAACCTGGGTGACCGCTACGCCGAAAGCGGCGATCCTCACGGCCTGCTCCAGAAGTACGGACTCACCGCAGAAGCGGTCGTGGCGGCAGTCGAGCAGGTTCGCACGCGATAACTCGACTGAAAGCGGTCGGCCACTGTGATCGAATACCGCCAGTTTCGGAACTCGGATCCACCGCACCTCCTGCGGCTCTGGCATGAGTGCGGACTCGGACGCGGTGCGGCGCTCGGCATCTCGTGCGATGAGCTCGACGAGTTGGTCATCGCGCAGCAGTACTTCGACCCCGCCGGCGTGATCATTGCCTGTCGCGATGGGGTGCCCGTCGGCTTCGTTCATGCGGGCTTCGGCGTCAACGAACCACAGACATGGCTCGCGACCGAGGAGGGCGTGATCTGTGTCGTGATGGTTCATCCCACGGCTCGCAACCAGGGAGTCGGCCGCGAGCTCGTTCGCCGCGCCGAGGATTACCTGCGTCGTTCGGGCAGCGTGCGGCTCTTCGCCGGATCGTCCGATCGCCGCGATCCGTTCTACTGCGGTCTGTATGGCGGCAGCCAGGCGGCGGGCTTTCTCGAATCGGACCCGGCCGCCGCGCCGTTCTTCGCGAAGCTCGGCTATCTCCCGTGCGAACGGCATTTGATCTTCCAACGAACGCTCGGCGTGGGAGCCTCGGACCCCGTGGGCATTCGACTCGTCAACGTGCGACGCAGCACGCGCCTCGCCGCGATCTCTCAGGAGCCGAAGTCGTGGTGGTGGCAGACGCGGTACGGACGACTCGATGCCATGCACTTGGCGCTCACGGCCAGAGTGGGAGGCGGTGCGCTGGCCAGGGTCAGCGTGGTTGGGCTGGACCGCTACATCAACAGTTGGCAAACACGAGCCATCGGTTTGATTGGCCTCTATGTGGGTGAGGTCAATCGTCAGAAGGGCTATGGCCAGGCACTGCTCGTCGAAGTCTGTCGCCGCGTCCGAGACGACCTGGTTCAACTCGCGGAGGCTCACGCGGCCGAAACCGACACCGCCGCGATCGCGGTCCTCGAATCGGGCGGCTTTCAAGCGGTCGATGCCGGCGTGGTTTATCAATTGGGGAGCGCCTCGCACTAACCCTCATGCAAGCGAGGGACTGCACCGCGCCCGACCTTGCGTCGGGGGTTCAACGGCTGTTGCACGACTTGCCGTTCACTCGAAATCAGCAGTCGAGTAGCGCAGAAGCCGTTGAACCATCGGGACAAGCCCGGTGGCGCCGCTTGATGGAGGACAAATGGACGACTCCACGTTGTCATGATCTTCACGTGGCTTTGCCCAAAAACGGTAGTGGTCGATCTATCGAAAAATGGGTACTGACCAGCGGGTTTGGACATGGCTACTTAGTGGCGGGTGAGACGATGCTCGTCGGTGGAGTGCTTACGGCATCCGACTGAGTTCTCAGGGTAGCCCATACCGCTAGGGAACCGGCCAAGAGTGTTGCGAACGCACCAAGCCCAGCGCCAACAATCGCCACCCTCATCGAGTCGCGATGCCGCGAGTCTGCCAATGCGGACTGCTGAGCCTGAAATTCTTGCTGCATCAGAAGCATCTCGTTTGAGAAACGCATTTCACAGTGTTCCTTCGGGCTGAATCCCAACTTCCATTCGGTGAATCCGTCGCAGGCGCGACTGGCAGTTGTAAAGCGAAGTGCGGCATCATGCGGATTGCCATTTGCGCATTCGCGCTGCATGTCATCATCGAACTGCTTTTGCCTGACGAAACAGAACTTCTTGTCGCCGGTGACTGTGTTCCTAATCTCGCTTGGCAATTCGATGATTTCCAAGTCAACGCGGATGGCCAAATAACCACAATCCACGCACCGCACCTTATCTGGCATGGCACAAACTCCCGCTTGCCTGCGCACGCCGAGAGTCGTACCATGTCGTTTCCACGCAACATGGTTTCCCTCGGGAAACAAAAGAAGCCGCCTGTTGATAGCAGGCGGCTTTCATTTTGACTCGTGCCACTCAGAACGCAAGACCGTTC
>JAYUFF010000819.1:0-4112 GCA_043738825.1 Schlesneria sp. | reverse complement strand
TGACCGTGGCACCCAATTACCCAGATTCAACAAGGCGATGGCCCTGATCACTCTCCTCCCCAGGCATTCGACGATTCGGGAGCCACCGGCCCTGCTGGCGACGCCAATTGCTTCTGCCCGAGGAAATCCTTCTTCATCGCGCTGTCGCGGCGTTCGAGCAGCAGGAGGATGAGGACCATGATCGGAATGCCGCGATGTTGAGGCGGCGGTCTCCGACATGGACTGCAACCGATCCCCTACTGCGCCAGCGTCTGCACGTGAGTCCACAGCGCGCCGGGTGCGAAGAACAAACCGACCGTCGCCGCCAGGCAGAGAGCCGCCGCCACCAGCGAGGGCACCTCCATCGGCCGCACGTCCTCACTGCGGTCCACCGGGTCGCGGAGATACATCACGCCGATCAGCTTGAGGTAGTACCACGCTCCCAGCGCGGCGTTCACACCCAGCAGGCAGGCCAGCCAGCGGCTCGATTCAAATCCCTGCGACCATGCCGCCACGAACAGGTTGAACTTGCCGAGGAACCCGGCCGTGGGTGGCAGCCCCGTCAGACTGAACAGGAACACCGACAGCATCAACGCCAGCGCCGGCTTCGTGCGACTGAGTCCCGCGAGGTCATCCAGCGATTCGATCCGCCTGTCCGAACGGGCCGCCGCGATCAGGACCGCGAACGCGCCCAGCGTCATCGCACCGTACACGCACAGATAGAAGAGCAGGGCACCGATGCCGCTCACCGTCTGGGACGCCTGCATTCCGGCGACCAAGCCGACCAGCATGTAGCCCGCATGCGAGACGCTCGAAAAGGCAAGCAGCCGCCTCACGTCGGTCTGCATCAGCGCCATCAGGTTGCCCACGAACATCGTCGCCACCGCGAGCCACCACAACAGCGGCGTGGCGGCGGGAGTCATCATCCAGGCGTGCATCGTGGACTCGCTCCCCGTGGCGGGAACCATCAGTCGCAACAGCGCGACGAAGCCGACGACCTTGGGAACGAACGACAACATCGCGGCGGCCGAAGTCGGTGCGCCTTGGAAGACATCGGGAGCATAGAAATGGAACGGAACGGCCGTCAGGCGGAAGCCGAGTCCCGCGATCAGCATCACCGTCGCGACAGCCACCAGCGGGTTGTGAGGCAAGTCCTTGCCCGCCGCGAAGGCGTGATGAATGGCCGTCAAATTTGTGGTGCCCGTCGCACCGTAGAGGTAGCTGAAACCAAACAGCACGATGGCCGATGAAAAAATGCTGAGCAGGAAGTACTTGAGCGTCGCCTCCTGAGCCGGTGCGTCTCGCCGAGGCAGCAGCAGGAACAGGTACGTCGGGATGCTGACGAGTTCGAGGGCCACGAACAGCATCACCAGATCGTTGGCCGCCGCGACGAGGTTGACTCCCGCCAAGATCGCGAGCAGACACGCATGGCTCTCCGCCGACCGCGAGTCGTCCGCTTGGTTCCAGTGCAGCAGCACCAGGATTGCGCCCGAGAAGATCGTCAGACCGCGCACGAACAACGTCAGGCCATCGGACACGAACGGCCCGGTCGTTCGCGGCGCGACGCCGCTGTTCCACCACAGCCAGCCCGCCATCGTCAGTGCCACCAGTGACAGCCAGCCCCACCGATGCCTCAAGCCGGCCGGTGCCTCGCCCCGGTCGCTCACCAGAAACGGCGCGGCAAAGAACATCACGCAGACCGTCGCCAGCAGCGCGATCTCGGGCAGCACCAGTTGCACGGCCCCGGTCAAATTTTGCAGAGCTTCGTTCACGGACGGCCCTCCCCCGGCACGGCCGGTTTCGTCGCGTCGGCAGGGGCCGAATCATTCGCGTTGGGTTGAGGTGAGGCCGCTGGTCGCGCGTCGTCTGCCGCCGCAGTATCCACGGAGGACTCTCCCGTTTTGTGACTCTGTTGATCGATCATCGCCGTCGGCGCGATCCTGACCGCCCGCACCTCGGCATACAGTTTCGTGATGGCCTCGACATCCGGGCGGATCAGGTCGAGAGTCGGCTGCGGGAAGAGTCCCAACCACACGCACAAGACCAGCAGCGGCGCAAGCGTCGCCACTTCGCGGGCGTTCAGGTCGGAGATCGGTTCGTGCCCCTCGCCATGACCAACCGAGTGATGCGGCTCTTGCAGCGGACCGAAGAACGCCTTCTGCAAGACTCCCAACAAGTACCACGCACCGAGAACCACTCCCGACGCACCGAGGACCGCGTAGATCGGGTCTCGCTTGAACATGCCGATTAGCGCGAGCACTTCACCGACGAAGCCGTTCAATCCCGGCAGACCGATGCTGGCGAACGAGGTGAAGACCATCGCCACCGCCAGGATCGGCAGCTTGTTCGCGAGGCCCCCCAAATCGGAAAGCATTCGAGTGTGATACCGCTCGTAAAACATCCCGACGATGCAAAACAGGGCTCCCGTCGAGAGGCCGTGATTGATCATCTGCAACACTCCGCCGCTGATCCCCTCGGTGTTCAGGGCGAAGATCCCCAGCATGCAGAAGCCCAGGTGAGCCACCGAACTGTAGGCCACCAGTTTCTTGATGTCGTTCTGTGCCAGCGCACAGAACGAACCGTAGATGATCCCCACGACAGACAGCGCCCCGATGAGCGGCAACCCGGTATGCTCGCACGCATGCGGCAGCATGGGCAGGCAGAGTCGCAGGAAGCCATACGTGCCAAGCTTCAGCAGCACACCGGCCAGCATCACCGAGCCGGCCGTCGGAGCCTCAACGTGCGCGAGCGGCAACCATGTGTGAAACGGGAACAGCGGAACCTTGACCATGAACCCGGCCGCGATCATCAGGAACAGCATCGCCTGCAATTCGGCGGGGAGCGGATGTTCGGCCAGGAACCGCGACAGGTCTGGGATGGCGAACGGTGTCGCCAGTGGAAGGCCCAACGCCAGCGAGAGTTTGTAGGACTCGATCACCAACCAAATCAGTCCCAGCAGCGTGATGACGCTGCCTGCCAGCGTGTAGATGAAGAACTTACCGGCGGCGTACCTTCGCAATGGCCCGCCCCAGATGCCGACCATGAAGAAGAGCGGGATCAGCGTGAACTCGAAGAAGACATAAAAAAGCACCAGATCGAAGGCACAGAAGACGCCGATCAGCCCGGTCTCCAAGATAAGCAGACTCGCGTAGAACTCGGCCGACCGCTCCTTGATCGAGGTCCACGACACCAGCACGGCCGAGATCGATAGGATCGTCGTCAGTAGCACCATCGCGAGGCTGATGCCATCAAGACCGAGATAAAACTCCAGCGTCACCGGCGGACTGCTCGGCCCCGCCTGGACCACGTCGAGCCAGACCTGTCGGACTTCCATGCGAGGATGAACCGGACCGCGCTGGCTCGGAAGCGTCTCAGGCAGAGACAAAAACTGCGACGCAACAGCCACCGACACGAGGCACGTTGCCAGCGTCGCCAATAGCGCCGTCCAGCGCGCCCGCACCGGCGGTGCCTTCGCGTCGAGCAGCAGCAACAGCGCCGCTGCCACTGCTGGCATGAAGATCATCACCACAAACAAACTGGGCATGGAAACCGCCTACCTGCTTTCAATTCTCTTTTCTTGCCTTCGCCTAGTCCCCTCGCCCCGGCCTTACGGGGAGAGGGTTAGGGTGAGGGGCCTTCGTGTCTTGTGAGTACGCCAATCATCCAATCAACGCGTCGTATTCCGCATGAGTACCGATCCAAAACCACTGCACGCCTTCCGGAACGGGCACACCCAACGCCCGATAGTGAACCCCGACCCTCACGCTCCGAAATTGACCGTCACGAACTTGCTTGAAATACAGCGAAGGATGTCCGGGGTTCTTCTTGAGCAATTCGTAGTTGTTGAGCGCCAAAGTTTGAACCCGCTCCGACAGCGAGTTGAAGCAATCCCAGAATCGCTTGGAAGTGAAGTGTCTCACAGTTCCCGAGCCTTGCCTTCGCTGTACTCCTTCAACGCTTCTTCGGCCAACGCATCCAACTTGCCGGCTGCCGCGTCGGATTCAATCCGAGCATCCCAGGCGGCCTCATCGAAATTCACAAACCATTCGCGAAACTTGGACAACTCTTTCGCCGGTAGTTGCTCGACGGCTCGCTCGATGGACTCCACTGCGGTCATCTTTCGCTCTCCCACT